>NZ_JBNPJZ010000299.1:0-280 GCF_050312695.1 Bacillus sp. AF62
GAAACTTACATTCACTATTATTGTTATGTGTGTGAGTCATGAACAAATAATAGTTCGAAAAGTAAGGAGTCAAGATATTATATGTGACGTATAGGTTTATGTTACCAAAAATGAGTTTAAAATTGGTTTATTAAACTAAAAATACGAAAAGTTAACCAGGTGAAGTGTATGCAAGAAATCAGGAAGCATGAGTGATAGAAATGCCGTCACATCAACGATGTATAAAAAATGTATAACGGTAGAAAACAAGAATCGCACAACCATACCTATTTCCCGTTTG
>NZ_JBNPJZ010000300.1:0-277 GCF_050312695.1 Bacillus sp. AF62
CAGATGGAGAAAATGCAAACAAAGTTAGATACATTAGAACAACAAAATCAGGTGAAGAACAAAATAGAGCGAAAGAACCCAAAAACAAAACCTGATAAACAAGATAAGCGAGATTGGAAATACCCAGCTAAGCTGAAATGAAATGAAAATTGTACAGAAAAAGTGAGGTGATAGGTACATGAATAGAAAAGAATTTGAGAATACCTTACAAAATTTTTCTTTCTTTTTAGCTAGTCGTGGAAGAAAAGCATCCACAATTAAACGATATGTCTATGAT
>NZ_JBNPJZ010000301.1:0-276 GCF_050312695.1 Bacillus sp. AF62
ATTTGCCTTTGGACAGACTTCTCCCCTTGGAGGGTTTGTCCTTTTTTGATTATATGCATAGCTTCTATTCCAGCGATCATTTTTGTAGCTGTTTGTAAGGATTTCAATCCCAGCATATTCCGAATCCGTTTTTTGATAAATCGATGATCTTGCTTTCTTTTTTTATAATACGAGACAACTTTTGACTTTAATCCAGATTGACATAAAGCTTGTCTTACTTGAGATAAGCTCACCAGAACATCTCTATTTAGAAGATAACGGTACAGTTTTCGATAG
>NZ_JBNPJZ010000302.1:0-275 GCF_050312695.1 Bacillus sp. AF62
GTTACAGTGAATGTTTGATCCTTTTGAATTTGTGACTTCTGAAGCTCAGTTAACGTACCTTGAACTTGGAATGGATCTTTAGAAGCTACTTGTAAAAACGATTTTCCTTGACCACCTAACGCTTGAGATGAACTTTGTGCCGCATCTTTATCTAACTTTTGAACAACACCAGCGAAATTACTATAAATCGTAAGTTCTTTCTGCTTCTTACTTAACTCTTCTTTCTGCAACTTTCCTTTTTCTTTCTCAAGATCAGTTGTCTTTTGAGCTATCTC
>NZ_JBNPJZ010000303.1:0-268 GCF_050312695.1 Bacillus sp. AF62
GATATTACCTATGTATCGACGAAAGAAGGATGGTTGTATGTAGCAAGTCTGATGGACTTGTATTCTAGAAAAATTGTAGGTTGGCATGCTGATCGTACGATGACAAAAGAATTAGTATTGAAGGCTTTACAACAAGCTTATTTCCGTCAAAAACCGGAAGGTTCAGTCTTGCATCATTCTGATCGAGGAATTCAATATGCTTCCCATGATTATCAAAAACAATTACAACAGTATGGAATGCAATGTAGCATGAGTAGAAAAGGGAACT
>NZ_JBNPJZ010000304.1:0-266 GCF_050312695.1 Bacillus sp. AF62
ACCGGTGATTATGGCTGCATGATTCCAAAAAATGAAGAGTTAGGAATACCTCGTGCTATCTATTTAGATAGCCGAGTAGAAAGAAAAGCACATATGGATGAAATCACAGGGAACTTACAAAAGGATACGCAAACAGCGTTTGAAAACGAGCTAATTCGTTCGAAAGACATTCCATTCACTCTAATTGTCGAGGACCTACATGGATATGAAAAGATGCTGCAAGGTAAATATCGTTCAAAATACAATCCATTCGCATTACTGGGTAG
>NZ_JBNPJZ010000305.1:0-263 GCF_050312695.1 Bacillus sp. AF62
CGATACCGCTTCTTTTCTAGGTATAAATAGATGCCATGTAAGACAATTCGTATGACAATTCCTAACAGGATCAATAAGGCAAACCCGCGAAACACACCGACTACAGTTGGCACCAGCTTCATCAATTCTGTGAGGATTTTTTCTTTAGAAAACCAGACAAATGCAACAGCTCCTATACCTAAAAGCATTTTCCAGTTCTTTTCTATGAAGTTTTCAATTTCTTTGTCGAGCTTGCTGTGCGCCACTTCTTCACTTCCTTTCTA
>NZ_JBNPJZ010000306.1:0-260 GCF_050312695.1 Bacillus sp. AF62
AGCTGCGTTATAATCTCTATCGAGATTTACACCGCATATACAAGAATAGACTCGCTCAGACAATGACATATTTTTTACATTTCCACAACTGCTACATGTTTTTGTGGAAGGAAACCATTTGTCTATTTTCACAAGTTGTTTGCCGTGTTCATTTAGTTTATAAGCTAAAAAAGAAGTGAACATCCCCCAACCATTGTCAGCGACACTTTTTCCAAAATGAAGTGCTTGCGACATTCCTTTCATATTTAGATTTTCAATAG
>NZ_JBNPJZ010000307.1:0-260 GCF_050312695.1 Bacillus sp. AF62
TCCGCAGTAGCTCAGCGGTAGAGCTATCGGCTGTTAACCGATCGGTCGTAGGTTCGATTCCTACCTGCGGAGCCATTGGAGAGCTGTCCGAGTTGGCCGAAGGAGCACGATTGGAAATCGTGTATACGTCACAAGCGTATCAAGGGTTCGAATCCCTTGCTCTCCGCCATAGGATTTATAATATTTGGCCCGTTGGTCAAGTGGTTAAGACACCGCCCTTTCACGGCGGTAACACGGGTTCGAATCCCGTACGGGTCACC
>NZ_JBNPJZ010000308.1:0-259 GCF_050312695.1 Bacillus sp. AF62
ATAAGTACCAGGGTGTCCCCTGTTCTTGTTTTCAGAATATGAATAAACTCATGCTTCTCACTCATATTCCAAGCAACGACCATTAAAATAGGTGCCATACTAGCTAGTGGAATATGAAAAGCAAGCGGAGACAGGAATAATAATACTAGTAATACCACCATTCCGTGTATCATACCTGATACGGGGGAAGTCGCCCCATTTTTAATATTCGTTGCGGTTCGAGCGATGGCACCCGTCGCAGGAATACCGCCAAATAAGG
>NZ_JBNPJZ010000009.1:0-55960 GCF_050312695.1 Bacillus sp. AF62
ATAGGTTCGAGGTGGAAGCATGGTGACATGTGGAGCTGACGAATACTAATAGATCGAGGACTTAACCATATAATATGTAGCAAATGTTATCTAGTTTTGAAGGAATATACCTTCATAGTTTGGTGATGATGGCAGAGAGGTCACACCCGTTCCCATACCGAACACGGAAGTTAAGCTCTCTAGCGCCGATGGTAGTTGGGACCTTGTCCCTGTGAGAGTAGGACGTCGCCAAGCAAAAACCTAAGTCGTTTCGACTTAGGTTTTTTTGTGTTTATTTTTATTTATCGAATGTTATAATCCATAAATTTAATAACGCTAAAGACGAAAAAAGAATGAAATAGAGACTGTTTAAAATAATAGCAATGATTTTTTGTGTTCCGGATTTTCCTAATACCGCTAAAGCAATACTTAAAATAGGACACATTATTTCTATCATAAGTATATATTTTAAATAATGAGATGCTATAAATAAGTATTCAATAATTACAACAATTACTGGGATAGAAAAAATGAATAGGATAATAGCGTAGTTCTTTCTTTCACGTTTATCCTCCTTAGAAATTAAATCGTTATAATAAAAGTTCTATTGATGTGTAGAATACAAGATTGTACATATTGTGATTTAAAACATACTGAAGTACTATATAAACGATTATAAGTAAATAGATCTCTAGAAATATATATTCTAATTCCCTTTTCTTCTTGCATATAGTTGCAATTCTTCTTTTGAATATAACTAAAACACGAACGTTATTGACTACTAATAAAAAAACATTCGATTATTTATTGACATCGTTTATGAAATATTGTTAATATAGCCATAGAAACAATAATATAAGACCTCATATAATCGCGGGGATATGGCCTGCAAGTCTCTACCTAACGACCGTTATTCGTTAGACTATGAGGGAAAGTCACTCGGTATTTTTCTATTCACAAGGGATACGTATGCCTGAGTAGAGCGCTTTCTCTCATAGTAAAAGAGAAACTGTTCTATTTCAGGCTTTTTTTATTTGAATCGGGGGGATTCTAATATGAAATCACTAGTTGGAGTCATAATGGGAAGTACATCAGACTGGGAAACAATGAAATATGCTTGTGACATTTTAGATGAATTAAATATACCGTATGAGAAAAAAGTTGTATCCGCTCATCGGACTCCGGATTATATGTTTGAATATGCAGAGACGGCTCGTGAACGTGGATTGAAAGTTATTATTGCTGGAGCTGGTGGAGCAGCACATTTACCAGGAATGGTTGCAGCGAAGACAAATCTTCCTGTAATTGGAGTTCCAGTTCAATCAAAAGCATTAAACGGCTTAGATTCATTATTATCCATCGTCCAAATGCCAGGAGGTGTTCCAGTTGCAACTGTTACAATTGGTAAAGCCGGTTCAACGAATGCTGGATTACTTGCTGCACAAATACTTGGATCATTCCATGATGATATACATGATGCATTAGAATTGAGACGAGAAGCGATTGAAAAAGATGTGCGTGAAGGTAGTGAGCTAGTATGACGAGAATCATTTTACCTGGAAAAACAATCGGCATTATTGGAGGCGGCCAGCTAGGAAGAATGATGGCATTGGCAGCCAAGGAGATGGGATATAAAATTGCTGTTTTAGATCCTACAAAGCATTCACCATGTGCACAAGTTGCTGATATTGAAATTGTTGCACCGTATGACGATTTAAAGGCAATTCAGCATTTAGCAGAGATAAGTGATGTTGTCACATATGAATTTGAGAATATTGATTATAGATGTTTACAATGGCTTGAAAAACATGCTTACTTGCCACAAGGTAGTCAGTTGTTAAATAAAACGCAAAATCGTTTTACAGAAAAGAATGCAATTGAGAAGGCTGGGTTACCAGTAGCAACGTATAGATTAGTTCAAAATCAAGATCAGCTTACAGAAGCAATTGCTGAGTTATCATTCCCTTCCGTCTTAAAAACGACGACAGGTGGATATGATGGGAAAGGGCAAGTTGTTTTAAGAAGTGAGGCTGATGTTGAGACAGCAAGAGATCTTGTGGATAAAGCAGAGTGTATTTTAGAGAAATGGGTGCCTTTTGAAAAAGAAGTATCCGTTATTGTGATTCGTAGTGTAAGTGGTGAAACGAAAGTATTTCCGGTAGCGGAAAATATTCATGTAAATAACATTTTGCATGAATCTATCGTTCCAGCTCGTATTACAGAAGAGCTTTCTCAAAAAGCAATTGCTTATGCAAAGGTACTTGCGGATGAATTAAAACTTGTGGGAACACTAGCTGTAGAGATGTTTGTTACAGCTAATGGTGAGATTTACATTAATGAATTAGCACCAAGACCTCACAATTCAGGACACTATACACAGGATGCATGTGAAACGAGCCAATTTGGTCAACATATTCGAGCAATCTGTAATTTACCTCTAGGAGAAACAAATTTGTTAAAACCAGTTGTCATGGTAAACATTTTAGGCGAACATATAGAAGGGGTCCTAAGACAAGTGAATAGATTAACCGGGTGCTATTTACACTTGTATGGAAAAGAAGAAGCAAAAGCACAGCGAAAAATGGGGCATGTTAATATTTTAAATGATAATATTGAAGTCGCTCTAGAAAAAGCGAAGAGTTTGCATATTTGGGACCATCAAGAACAACTGTTGGAGGGAAAAAGATGATTAGTCGTTATACACGCCCTGAAATGGGTGCGATTTGGACGGAAGAGAACAAATTTAAAGCGTGGTTAGAAGTTGAGATTTTAGCTTGTGAAGCATGGGCTGAGCTTGGCGATATTCCAAAAGAAGATGTTAAAAAAATTCGTGAACATGCATCATTTGATATTGATCGTATTTATGAAATTGAAAAAGAAACACGTCATGACGTAGTTGCATTCACTCGTGCTGTATCAGAAACGCCAGCACTAGGCGAAGAACGTAAATGGGTTCATTACGGTTTAACATCTACAGATGTAGTAGATACAGCATTATCTTACATCTTAAAACAAGCGAATGAAATTATATTAAAAGACTTAGAGAACTTTGTAAGCATTTTAGCTAACAAAGCGAAAGAGCATAAATACACAATCATGATGGGAAGAACACACGGTGTTCATGCAGAACCAACAACATTCGGTTTAAAACTTGGTCTTTGGTATGAAGAGATGAAACGTAACGTAGAACGTTTCAAACAAGCTGCTGATACAGTTCGTGTTGGTAAACTATCTGGTGCGGTTGGTACATATGCAAATATCGATCCATTCGTAGAAAAATATGTTTGTGAAAATCTAGGATTAGAAGCAGCACCAATTTCAACACAAACATTGCAACGTGATCGTCACGCACACTACATGTCAACACTTGCATTAATCGCAACATCTATCGAAAAGATGGCAGTTGAGATTCGTGGCTTACAAAAGAGTGAAACACGTGAAGTTGAAGAAGCTTTCGCAAAAGGCCAAAAAGGTTCTTCTGCAATGCCACATAAGCGTAATCCAATTGGATCTGAAAATATGACTGGTTTAGCTCGTGTTATCCGCGGTTATATGATGACAGCTTATGAGAATGTTCCATTGTGGCATGAGCGTGACATTTCTCACTCTTCAGCAGAACGCGTAATTTTACCAGATGCTACAATCGCATTAAATTACATGTTAAATCGCTTTGGTAATATCGTTAAAAACTTAACTGTATACCCAGAGAATATGAAACGCAATATGACAAGAACATACGGCTTAATTTATTCTCAGCGCGTAATGCTTACACTAATCGACAAAGGTATGGTACGTGAAGAAGCTTATGATATCGTACAGCCTAAAGCGATGGAAGCTTGGGAAACACAAGTACAATTTAAAGAGCTTGTAGAAGCTGATGAGCGCATTACAAGCAAGTTAACACAAGAAGAAATTAATGAATGCTTCAACTATGAGCATCATATGCAACACGTTGATACAATCTTTGAACGCCTTGGATTAAACGAAGCGTAAAATTTCATATGGCACAGAATAGAGTCATTCTGTGCCATTCTTTATAAAAACATTATTCACATTTTTCAAACTACAGGGGGCTTGCGAAATGCAAAAGCTAGAATTGCTGTATGAAGGTAAGGCAAAAAGAATTTATCGTACAGAATCAGCAGATATGGTTTGGGTAGAGTACAAAGATAGTGCGACTGCTTTCAATGGGGAGAAAAAAGAGACGATTACAGGAAAAGGTCGTTTGAACAATGAGATTACAACTTTATTGTTCAGAAAGTTACAAGAAGTAGGAATTAAAACACATTTTGTTGAGAAGTTATCTGAAACAGAACAACTTGTTAAAAAAGTGAGTATTATTCCTTTAGAAGTTGTCACAAGAAATGTAATTGCAGGAAGTCTTTCAAAACGATTAGGAATGGAAGAGGGAACTGTACTTGCAGAACCAATCGTAGAATTTTACTTCAAAGATGATAATTTAGGAGATCCGCTTGTAACGGAAGATCATATTCGTGTATTAAACGTTGCATCGCCAGAGCAAGTAAGCGTATTACGAGATATGGCTTTACAAATCAATCAAGTGTTGATTGATCATTTCGCAAGCTGTCGTGTAAGATTAGTAGATTTCAAATTAGAGTTTGGTGTAACGGAAGAGGGAGAAATCATATTAGCGGATGAAATTTCACCAGATACTTGCCGTTTATGGGATGAAACGAGCAATGAGAAGTTTGATAAAGACGTATTCCGTCGCGATCTTGGAAATTTAACAGATGCTTATGAAGAGATTTTAAAACGTTTAGGGGGAATTTCACATGTATAAAGTTAAGGTATATGTAACATTAAGAGAAAGCGTATTAGATCCACAAGGAACAGCGGTAAAAGGAGCTCTTCATAGTCTTTCATTCACAGAAGTACAAGACGTTCGAATCGGAAAGTACATGGAACTAACAATTGATAAATCTGTATCTGACTTAGATAGCAAGGTAAAAGAAATGTGTGAAAAACTATTAGCGAACGTTGTAATGGAAGACTTCCGTTATGAAGTTGAGGAGGTTGTCGCACAGTGAAATTTGCCGTAATAGTATTTCCAGGTTCGAACTGTGATGTCGATATGTTCCATGCAATTAAAGATGAGCTTGGCGAAGAAGTAGATTACGTTTGGCACGATACAGAGAATTTAGATGAATATGATGCAATTTTACTACCAGGTGGATTCTCTTACGGTGACTACTTACGCTGCGGTGCTATTTCTCGCTTTGCTAATGCAATGAAAGCAGTACAAAAAGCTGCTGAGCAAGGAAAGCCGATTTTAGGTGTATGTAATGGATTCCAGATTCTTGTTGAATCAGGATTACTACCAGGAGCATTAATGAGAAACGAAAACTTAAAATTTATGTGTCATACTGTTCAGTTGCGTGTTGAAAATAATGAAACAATGTTTACATCACAATATGAAAAAAATGAAGTAATCAATATTCCAATCGCTCATGGTGAGGGGAATTACTATTGTGACGAAGAGACTCTTAAAAGATTAGAAGAGAATAATCAAATCGCATTCCGTTACGTAGAAAATCCTAACGGTAGCGTTTCAGATATTGCTGGTATTGTAAACGAAAAAGGAAATGTACTTGGTATGATGCCACATCCAGAGCGTGCTGTAGATGAATTACTTGGCGGTGCTGAAGGGTTAAAAGTCTTTCAATCTATCTTAAAACAGTGGAGGGAAACATATGTCGTTAATGCTTGAACCAAATCCAACACAAATTAAAGAAGAGCGTATATATGCGGAAATGGGGCTAACAGACGAAGAGTTTGCCATGGTTGAAAAGATTTTAGGTCGTCTGCCAAATTATACAGAAACAGGATTGTTCTCTGTAATGTGGTCTGAACATTGTAGTTATAAAAATTCAAAACCAGTTCTTCGTAAGTTTCCAACGACAGGTGAGCGCGTTCTGCAAGGACCTGGAGAAGGCGCTGGAATTGTAGATATCGGTGATAATCAAGCAGTTGTATTTAAAATGGAAAGTCATAACCATCCTTCAGCTATTGAACCATATCAAGGAGCAGCAACAGGTGTTGGTGGTATTATTCGTGATGTATTCTCTATGGGAGCACGTCCGGTAGCTCTATTAAACTCACTTCGTTTCGGTGAATTACAGTCACCACGTGTGAAATATTTATTCGAAGAAGTAGTAGCAGGAATTGCAGGATACGGTAACTGCATCGGTATTCCGACTGTTGGCGGCGAAGTACAATTTGATCCATGTTATGAAGGAAATCCACTTGTAAATGCAATGTGCGTAGGTTTGATTAACCACGAAGACATTAAAAAAGGGCAAGCGCACGGTGCTGGTAACACAGTAATGTACGTAGGAGCATCAACTGGTCGTGACGGTATTCACGGTGCAACATTCGCGTCGGAAGAACTATCTGAAAGCTCAGAAGCGAAACGTCCAGCGGTTCAAGTAGGGGATCCATTTATGGAAAAACTTCTTATTGAAGCGTGTTTAGAATTAATTCAATCTGATGCACTTGTTGGAATTCAAGATATGGGTGCGGCTGGTTTAACATCATCATCTGCAGAAATGGCAAGTAAAGCAGGAATGGGTATTGAAATGTACTTAGATGATGTACCACAGCGTGAAACAGGAATGACACCATATGAAATGATGCTATCTGAATCACAAGAGCGTATGTTAATTGTTGTGAAAAAAGGTAGAGAACAAGAAATAGTAGATTTATTTGAGAAGTATGGTCTTGCAGCGGTTACGATGGGGAAAGTAACGGAAGATAAAATGCTTCGTTTATTCCATAAAGGTGAAAAGGTAGCTGAAGTTCCAGCAGATGCTTTAGCAGAAGAAGCACCAATTTATCATAAACCATCAAAAGAAGCAGCATACTTTGCTGAATTCCAAGCAATGAAAATGGAAACGCCAAAAGTAGAAAATTATAAAGAAGCGTTATTCGCTCTATTACAGCAACCAACAATTGCAAGTAAAGAGTGGGTATACGATCAATACGATTACCAAGTTCGTACAAGCACAGTTGTTACACCAGGTTCAGATGCAGCAGTTGTACGTGTACGCGGTACAGAAAAAGGATTAGCAATGACGACAGATTGTAATTCTCGCTACATTTATCTAGATCCAGAAATGGGCGGTAAAATTGCAGTAGCAGAGGCAGCGCGTAATATCGTATGCTCTGGCGGTGAGCCACTTGCAATTACAGATTGCTTAAACTTCGGTAACCCAGAAAAACCAGAAATCTTCTGGCAAATTGAGAAATCAGTAGACGGTATGAGTGAAGCTTGTCGCACATTACAAACACCAGTTATCGGCGGAAATGTATCGATGTATAACGAACGTAGTGGCGAAGCTGTATATCCAACACCAACTGTTGGGATGGTCGGACTTGTACATGACTTAAAACATGTAACAACACAAGAGTTTAAGCAAGCTGGTGATTTAGTTTATATAATCGGTGAGACGAAAGCTGAGTTTGGCGGAAGTGAATTACAGAAAATGATTCACGGAAAAATTTTCGGTCAATCACCAAGTATCGATCTAGATGTAGAATTAAAACGCCAAAAACAAGTATTAGAAGCAATTCAAGCTGGTCTTGTTCAATCTGCACATGATGTTGCTGAGGGTGGTTTAGCAGTTGCAATTTCAGAAAGTGCAATTGGTGCTAACGGCTTAGGTGCTACTGTGAAATTAGATGGAGAAGCAACAGCAGCATTATTCGCTGAATCACAGTCTCGCTTCGTGATAACTGTAAAACGTGAAAATAAAGAGGCGTTTGAGAAAACGGTAGAAGCAATCCAAGTTGGAGAAGTAACAAGTACAAATGAAGTAACAATTCATAATGAAGAAAATGAAGTATTACTTACAGCAAATGTAGATGAAATGAGAAAGGCTTGGAAAGGGGCAATCCCATGCTTGCTGAAATAAAGGGGTTAAACGAAGAATGTGGCGTTTTCGGAATTTGGGGGCATGAAAATGCAGCACAAGTTTCATACTACGGATTGCACAGTTTACAGCACCGTGGGCAAGAAGGCGCAGGCATTGTCGTAAATAATGGAGAAAAAATCGTCGGTCACAAGGGGTTAGGTTTAATATCAGAAGTGTTTTCAAGAGGTGAGTTAGAAGGATTAAATGGAAAATCAGCAATCGGGCATGTACGATATGCAACAGCTGGTGGAAGTGAAGTTGCTAACGTTCAACCATTGTTGTTCCGTTTTTCCGATCATAGTATGGCGTTAGCTCATAACGGAAATTTAATTAACGCAAAAATGCTTCGTCGTGAATTAGAAGCAGAGGGAAGTATTTTTCAAACTAGTTCAGATACAGAAGTACTTTTACATCTTATTAAACGTAGTACGAAAGACTCTTTAATTGAAAGTGTAAAAGAGGCTCTGAATAAAGTGAAAGGTGCGTTTGCGTATCTTTTACTAACTGGAAATGAAATGATCGTTGCGTTAGATCCAAATGGATTCCGTCCGCTTTCAATTGGAAAGATGGGGGATGCTTACGTTGTAGCATCTGAAACATGTGCTTTTGATGTAGTAGGTGCAACATACATTCGCGATGTAGAACCTGGTGAATTACTTATCATTAATGATGAAGGAATTCACGTAGATCGTTTCACAAACGATGTAGAACATGCGATTTGTAGTATGGAATATATTTACTTTGCACGACCAGATTCTAATATTGCTGGTGTTAACGTTCATGCAGCGCGTAAAAATATGGGAAAACGTTTAGCAGCGGAAGCTCCTATTGAAGCGGATGTTGTTACTGGTGTACCAGACTCTAGTATTTCAGCTGCGATTGGCTATGCGGAGGCAACAGGCATTCCGTATGAATTAGGATTAATTAAAAATCGTTACGTTGGACGTACTTTTATCCAGCCTTCTCAAGAACTGCGTGAGCAAGGGGTTAAGATGAAGCTTTCCGCAGTAAGAGGTGTGGTTGAGGGGAAACGAGTTGTTATGATTGATGATTCTATCGTAAGAGGAACGACAAGTAAACGAATTGTTCGTATGCTTCGTGAGGCTGGAGCGACAGAAGTTCATGTAAGAATTGCTTCACCACCTCTGAAATATCCATGTTTCTATGGTATTGATATTCAAACGAGAAAAGAATTAATTGCAGCAAATAATACAGTAGAAGAAATCCGCGAAATGATCGGAGCAGATTCTTTAACATTTTTAAGCGAAGATGGATTAGTAGATGCAATTGGACGTCCATATGAAGGGAAATATGGCGGCCTATGCATGGCTTACTTTAATGGGGACTATCCAACAGCTCTTTATGATTATGAGCAAGAGCTTTTAGAAAGTATGAAATAAGAAAAGTGAAAAAAGCTTCTACTTCTTTTGCTGTAGAAGCTAGCTTTTTTCTTAAAACGGCCCGCCCTGGATGGGGAGAAATTAAAAGACGAGGTGTAAATAACGATGGCGAATGCATATAAGCAAGCAGGAGTAGATATTGAAGCTGGATATGAAGCGGTATCTCGCATGAAAAAACACGTACAAACAACTATGAGAAAAGAAGTACTAGGCGGTTTAGGCGGTTTTGGAGGTATGTTTGATCTATCAAAATTTGCATTAGAAGAACCTGTATTAGTATCTGGAACAGATGGCGTGGGAACAAAATTGATGCTCGCTTTTATGGCAGATAAACATGACACAATTGGTATTGATGCAGTAGCAATGTGTGTAAATGATATTGTTGTCCAAGGAGCAGAGCCGCTTTTCTTCCTTGATTATATTGCTTGTGGTAAAGCTGAACCTAGTAAAATTGAAAACATCGTCAAAGGTATATCAGAGGGCTGTCGCCAAGCTGGTTGTGCATTAATCGGTGGAGAAACAGCTGAAATGCCAGGAATGTATTCTACGGAAGAATATGATTTAGCTGGTTTTACAGTTGGGATTGTTGATAAAAAGAAAATTGTAACAGGTGAAAAGATTGAAGCTGGTCACGTGCTAATTGGCTTAGCATCTAGCGGTATTCATAGCAATGGTTACTCTTTAGTACGAAAAGTGTTACTAGAAGATGGAGAACTATCTTTAGAGCGTATTTATGGACGGTTAGAACTACCTCTTGGTGAAGAATTATTAAAACCAACGAAAATTTATGTCAAACCTATTTTAGAACTATTGAAGAAGCATGAAGTATACGGTATGGCGCATATTACAGGGGGCGGATTTATTGAAAATATCCCACGTATGTTGCCAGAAGGAATTGGTGCTGAGATTGAACTAGGATCTTGGAAAATTCAGCCGATCTTCCATTTGCTTCAAGAAGTTGGGAAACTGGAAGAGAAAGAAATGTTCAATATTTTTAACATGGGTATTGGTATGGTAGTAGCAGTGAAGGAAGAAGATGCAAAAGATGTTGTTCGTCTTCTTGAAGAGCAAGGAGAAACGGCTCGTATTATTGGACGTACTATACAAGGAGCTGGCGTTACTTTTAATGGGGGCACAGCACTATGAGTAGATTAGCAGTTTTTGCTTCTGGAAGCGGATCTAACTTTCAATCTCTCGTTAATGCGGTAGAAGAAAAAAGATTGGATGCAAAAATTAGTTTATTAGTATGTGATAAACCAGAAGCACGCGCTGTTGGACGGGCAAATTATCATCATATTCCGTGTTTCGCTTTTTCAGCGAAAGCATATGAGTCCAAAGAAGCGTTTGAAAAAGAGATATTAAAGAAGCTAGAAGAATATGAAGTTGATTATATTATTTTAGCTGGATATATGCGTTTAATCGGGCCGACGTTACTAGAAGCATACGGCGGAAAGATTATTAATATTCATCCATCATTACTACCGAGCTTTCCGGGTAAAGATGCTGTCGGTCAAGCGTTAGAAGCAGGTGTGAAAGTAACTGGAGTAACAATTCATTATGTAGATGCAGGTATGGATACAGGACCAATTATTGCGCAAGAAGCAGTGGTTGTTTCTGAAGGGGATACGAGAGAAAGCTTACAAAAGAAAATTCAGCAAGTTGAACATAAATTATACGTAAATACAGTGAATCAAATTGTTCAGTCTGTGAAAGAAACAACTGTTAACTAACATACAACCAGGGGTGAAGGATAAATGAAAAAGCGTGCATTAGTAAGTGTTTCAGATAAAACAGGAGTAGTAGAATTTGTTAAAGGGTTACTAGAGCAAGGGATTGAAGTTATTTCAACAGGTGGTACGAAAAAGTTACTAGAAGAAAACGGCTTACAAGTAATTGGTATTTCTGAAGTAACTGGTTTCCCTGAAATTATGGATGGTCGTGTGAAAACTTTACATCCAAATATTCATGGTGGTCTATTAGCAGTTCGTGATAATGAAACACATGTAGCGCAAATGAATGAATTAGGTATTCAAGCAATTGATTTTGTTGTTGTTAACTTATACCCATTTAAAGAAACAATCGCTAAGCCTGATGTAACATTTGCTGATGCAATTGAAAATATTGATATCGGTGGCCCGACAATGATTCGCTCTGCTGCGAAAAATCATAAATTCGTATCTGTAATTGTAGATCCAGTAGATTATGATATTGTGTTAGCAGAACTGAAAGAGAACGGTGAAGTAGCAGAGGAAACGAAACGTAAACTAGCAGCGAAAGTATTCCGTCATACAGCAGCGTATGATGCGTTAATTTCTAACTACTTAACAGAGCAAATGGGTGAAGAAAGTCCAGAAACATTAGCTGTGACATTTGAGAAAAAGCAAGACTTACGTTATGGCGAGAACCCACATCAAAAAGCAACTTTCTATAAAGCGCCATTCGCAGCAACTTCTTCTGTTGCATACGCAGAACAATTACACGGTAAAGAATTATCGTATAACAATATTAATGATGCAGACGCAGCGCTTAGCATCGTAAAAGAATTTACAGAACCAGCAGTAGTAGCAGTAAAACATATGAATCCATGTGGTGTTGGAGTAGGAACTAATATTCACGAAGCATATACTCGTGCTTATGAAGCAGATCCAGTATCAATCTTCGGCGGTATTATTGCAGCAAATCGTGAAATTGATAAAGCTACAGCAGAAAAGTTACATGAAATTTTCTTAGAAATTGTTATCGCACCTTCGTTCTCGCAAGAAGCTTTAGAAGTGTTGCAAAGTAAGAAGAACTTACGTTTATTAACTATAAATATTGAAAAAGCGACAAGTGCAAGCAAAAAACTAACTTCTGTACAAGGCGGACTTCTCGTTCAAGAGGAAGATACGTTATCATTAGATGAAAGTACAATTTCAATTCCAACGAAACGTGAACCTTCAGAGCAAGAATGGAAAGATTTAAAACTAGCTTGGAAAGTTGTAAAACATGTGAAATCAAATGCAATTGTTTTAGCGAAAGATGACATGACAATTGGTGTCGGTGCGGGACAGATGAACCGTGTAGGCTCTGCAAAAATCGCGATTACACAAGCTGGTGAAAAAGCACAAGGTAGCGCACTTGCATCTGATGCTTTCTTCCCAATGCCAGATACATTAGAAGAAGCAGCAAAAGCGGGAATTACAGCAATCATTCAACCAGGCGGATCGATCCGTGATGAAGATTCTATTAAAGTGGCAGATACGTATGGGATTGCTATGGTGTTCACTGGCGTACGTCATTTCAAACACTAATAGAGGATGTTTAAAAAGTCCGGTCAAGATAACCTTCGCATGTCGTCGTTGCATCGCCAGTGCGGTACTCATGTAGGAAAGCTACACTCCGTGTCCTCCTGGCAAATGCGCCTAGACCTGCTCGGTGCTCTTGATCCTCCTTTTTAAACCTTTATTGAGATGGATGTTTAAAAAGTCCGGTCAAGATAACCTTTTATTGATATGAAAAAGCAAACTAGGAGCATAGCTTCTAGTTTGTACTTATTTAATTATTGGGGGATGAAATATGAATGTTTTAGTAATTGGCCGCGGTGGGCGTGAGCATGCTTTAGTTTGGAAGTTTGCACAATCTGCAAAAGTGAAAAAGGTATATGTAGCACCAGGTAATGAAGGTATGCGAGATGTTGCAATACCAGTTGATATTGATGAAAATGATTTTGATGCATTAGTTTTATTTGCCAAAGAGAATAATATTGAGTTAACTTTCGTTGGACCAGAAATTCCACTTATGAATGGAATTGTTGATCGTTTTAAAGAAGAGGGACTTCGCGTATTTGGTCCGACTAAAGCGGCTGCTGTTATTGAAGGTAGTAAAGCTTTTACAAAAGAGCTTATGAAAAAGTATGATATTCCAACTGCGGCGTACGAAACTTTTACCGATTATGAAGAAGCAGTACAGTATATTCAAAAAGTTGGTGCACCAATCGTTATTAAAGCTGACGGATTAGCTGCTGGTAAAGGGGTAACGGTAGCAATGACGCTTGAAGAGGCATTACAGGCTGTGAAAGAAATGCTACAAGATGTGAAGTTCGGCGCGGCAAGTAAGAAGGTTGTTATTGAAGAGTTTTTAGATGGACAAGAATTTTCATTAATGGCATTTGTAAATGGAACAACTGTACATCCGATGGTAATCGCTCAGGACCATAAACGAGCGTTTGATGCTGATAAAGGCCCAAATACAGGCGGAATGGGTGCATATTCTCCAGTACCACAAATTCCAGAATCAGCAGTCCAAGAAGCGATTCAAACCGTATTACATCCAACTGCTCAAGCAATGATCCAAGAAAATCGATCATTTACAGGGATTTTATATGCAGGGCTTATTTTAACAAATGATGGTCCAAAGGTAATTGAATTTAATGCACGCTTTGGTGATCCTGAAACAGAAGTTGTATTACCTCGCTTAGAAAACGATTTAGTTGATGTATGTAATGCTGTATTAGATGAAAGTGAGTTAGTGTTAGAGTGGTCAGAGGAAGCAGTAATTGGTGTTGTACTTGCTTCAAAAGGATATCCAGAAGCGTATAAAAAAGGTGAAATTATTACAGGATTAGATCGTTTAGAAGATGCTATTGTCTTTCATTCAGGTACAGCGATGAAGCATGGGGATTTTGTAACAAATGGTGGCCGTGTACTATTTATTGCTTATAAAGCGAAAGACTTACAAGAAGCGAAAGATAGAGTGTACAAAGAAATCGCAAAGATTGAGAGCGATGGCTTATTTTATCGTAGTGATATAGGATATCGTGCGATTGGGCATGAGATTACGCGAAGCTAACATATGTTAGCTTCTTTTTTTATAGGAAATAGAGTATAGTAGGTTGAATCTTTTCAAGAGATTATAAACTATTTGTATCTATATACACTTTTTCTCTACCTGCTTGCATCTTATTTCTCCAATTAATAATAGTAGTATTGAGATGATTAACGTAAGAGCAGCGACAAGGAGTGGGAGGGAAAAACTTTGCATTTTCTCCGCAATAATACCTGTAAAGATTGGACCGATAATTTGGCCAATCCCATAAACACCTGTCGTATAACCAATGATTTTATTACTTTCATTCGGTCTTATTCGTTTTGCTTCTGTAGTTGTTAAAATTGTAATTCCGACGAATGTAGCACCTAGAAGGAATGCACTTAGAAATGCCCCAAAAAGGTTTGGAATAAGGAGTGGAGAAAGTACACTTATAATTTGGAACATATAGGCGGATATAAGAGCTCGTGTTGGTCCGTACTTCCGAGCAACAGTGGACCAAAGGTAACTAGATGGGATGACAGCAATACCGACAATAATCCAGCTACAAGATGCATAGAAGGGTGATAGTGTAATTCTTTCTACAATGGTGACAAGGAAGGTCCCTGTAATGATATAGCCAAATCCTTCGAATCCGTAAGCTAAAATAAGCCAAAATAAATCGTTTTTTCTATAAGATGTAGCTTGTATAGTACTTTTTGGTTGCTGTATAGTATGTCTACTGTCCTCTCTTAACCATTTCCATACAAGGATAGCTAAACTAAAACTAATAAGTCCTAACCCAATCCATGCACCTTGCCAATTCCAAATTGAGTTGAATAAAGGTGCGAAACTTCCAGAGAAAATAATGCCAATTCCAACACCGCTATAAATCATGCCACCTAGCATGACTTTATTACTTTGAAATAAATAATCTAAAACAATACTATAGGCAAGAACAAATACAATTGCACTTGTGAAACCACCGATAAAGCGAAGGGGAAACCATAAAAAGATATAAGAGGTTAAGCCCATACAAAGAGTTGAAAGAACATTGAAGAATAAACAGTGGTGTAATATTTTTTCACGATTTTTTATCGTCATGAATCCAATAAAGAATGCCCCAAGTAAATAACCAAGATAATTACTGGACGCTAAATATCCAGCGAGGTCATCTTCTATATGGGCTTGCTTTTCCATAAAAGAAATAATCGGTGTGTAGGCGAACCGACTAATACCCATGACAGCTATTAAAGAACATATCCCAGCTATAATCATTTTCCATGTTTTTGTTTCTTTCATATAATCTCCCTTCTTGAAATATCTTCTAATATATATGATAGAGGAATATATATGGGGCGTAAAATACTGATTTTTTATATGTAATATCAAAATTAATGATATGAACGAAGGGATATGAACGAATGAACTTACAAGATTTTGTAGCTTTTTATATGGTCGCGCAGGAGAAAAGTATTTCAAGAGCAGCTATTCGGTTGAATTTTGTTCAATCAAACATAACAGCAAAAATAAAACGGCTAGAAGCTGAATATGAAACACAATTATTTTATAGGCATCGAGATGGAGTTACATTAACACCAGCCGGAGAAAAGTTGTTAACATACGCTGAAAAAATGATTCAATTATTAAATGAATCAAAAAGGCAAGTGAAACATACAGCGGAGCCTGGAGGAGTATTGAAAATTGGAGCGATGGAAACAGCAGCAGCTGTTAGATTGCCCACGATTTTAGCTAATTATCATATGCGCTATCCAGAAGTGGAAATTATGTTGCAAACGCACAATACGGAAGAATTAACGAAGAAGGTACTCTTATATGAAATAGAGGGGGCATTTGTAGCTGATTGTATAGCTGATCCAGCTTTAGAAAAGATAGAAGTATTCCAAGAGGAAATGATGTTACTTTCAAAGCGGAATGTTTTGTGGGATAACGGATATTCGGAATCGCAGTCTTTTATCGTTTTTCAATCAGGTTGTTTTTATAGAAAAGTTTTAGAAGAATGGTTACTATCTGAAGGGATTGTTCCAAAAAAAATAATGGAATTAAATTCTTTAGACGGTATTATTGGATGCGTAAAAGCTGGACTTGGGGTGTCTATGTTACCACGTGAAGTAGCAGAGCAATTTGATAGCCATAAAGAACTTATTCATACACTGTTAGTACATGAAAACAGGTTTATTCCGACTTATTTTATTTATCGGAAAGATAGTGTGAGAACAGCAGCGTTAAGCAAGTTTATTGATAACTTGCTTTGTATAAAAACAGCCCGCTGAAAATTCAGTGGGCTGTTTGTTCATGCATCTTTATCTTTCTTCAATTTTCCTTTTTGCTTTGCCATTTCTCGAAGTAAATACTCGATGTGTGCATTGACGCTACGAAACTCATCATTTGCCCATTTTTCGATGACTGCGTGTAATTCAGGATCAATACGTAATGGAAAGCTTTTCTTTTTAGCCATAATTACTTATAGCCCTTAGTATAGGCTTCCTGTGTTAATAACTGGTTGCGCACCTTTATCTGAAACGATGGCAACTAATAGGTTGTTTACCATATTCGCTTTACGCTCGTCATCTAATTCAAGTACGCCTTCCTCATCTAACATATGGATTGAATCCTTCGCCATCTTCACAGCACCTTCAACAATCTCTTTTCTAGCAGCTAATACCGCTTTTGCTTGTTGACGTTGTAGCATCGCATGGGCAATTTCTGTTGCATAAGCTAAATGTGTTAAACGAGTTTCTAATACTTCTACGCCTGCGATTTCAAGGCGCGCTTCTAACTCACGCTTTAATTCTTCAGAGATTTCTTCAGTATTCCCGCGTAACGTAATGCAAGTTTCATCTTGGAAATTGTCATAAGGATATTTTGTTGCGACGTGGCGGATTGCTGTTTCACTTTGAATTTCTACAAATCGATCGTAATGTTCAACACCGAACATTGCTTTTGCAGAATCAACTACTTTATATACAATAACAGCTGCAATTTCAATCGGATTTCCCTCAACATCGTTTACTTTTAATTTCTTACTATTAAAGTTTTCAACACGTAACGAGACAGTTTGACGGAATGCGAATGGAATTGTTAAAAATAAACCATTTTGACGAATTGTTCCTAAATAATTACCAAAGAACGTAATAACTTTCGCTTGATTCGGTTGAACAATACCGATACCTGTAGCGAGAATTGCCGCTAATATAATAGTTAGTGCTGCTCCTACGAAAATTTCTTGTGCAAGGAAAAATACACCGATAGCAGCTAAAATCAAAATTCCAATAATACCGAGAAAACCATTTACATAAAATACTTGTTTTTCTTTCATATGATCGCCTCCTGATATAAAAATGATATCACTTTTATATCATTTTAAGCAAGGGGTATGCACCTAATTTTCTGAAATTTATTGATTGATATCTTTTATGTACATTTTAAAGTTAGGAATAAGAATATACGTTCTGTTTTATGGTAAAATAAAGAAGACTTAACCGCCCACTGCAGCAGCTAAGTCCCTTTGAGAGCATCTTGCATCGTGACAAATGATTCAAAGCGGTTTTGCCAGGATTATTTCTTCAATCGCTGACTCAATCTCTTTGTCAGAAGCGTCATAACTTCCCTTTGACTTTGGCTTGTCATGAGCGGAAGTTTGATTCACTTCTTCTTTAGCATGTCCTTTTTCAGAAAAATTCATGCCAGGCATTTTAAATGCGCCCATATTCATGTATTTTCCAAATTTCCACGCTTCAACAATAGGGCAGAAGCGAACAATTCCCTCTGCAACTTTCATTGCACCAATCCATAGAAAAATGTTAGACCAAGTGCACCACGGCTTGCGTACAAGTTTAGTTGCACTACATCCGAAGAGGACAAGCCCAAGTGTAATTCGAATTAGAGCGTTTATTGTCCCGATGTTTTGCTTCATTAGAAAAACACTCCTTTTTATGAAAATTGAAATAGTAAATACTACTTCTCTTATTAGTATCCCGTGTGATTTTTGGGATATGTAATCCAACATTTGACGTTGAAAAAGATGTTGGAATCGGCGTGTGTGTCAGTAGCTTTTTTTGTTATAATGAAAGAATGCATAAAAAGAAGGTGAAATTAAATCCTTTTTTTTGAAAAATATTTAATAGCTATTTTAAAAAATCAAGATAAAAACTAACTGTTATTTTAAACAGAACTATAGATATAACTAGAGAAAAGGAAGGGTGTTTTCATGTACGATATTTCCGGATGGAAACATGTATTTAAGCTTGATCCAAATAAGGAGTTAAGCGATGAATATTTAGAAATGATTTGTGAGTCTGGAACGGATGCTGTTATTGTAGGCGGAAGTGATGGAGTTACAATTGATAACGTATTACACATGCTAGTTAGCATTCGTAGATATGCAGTTCCTTGTGTATTAGAGGTTTCTGATGTAGAAGCAATTACACCAGGATTTGATTTTTATTACATCCCAAGTGTTTTAAATAGCCGGAAAGTAGAATGGGTAACAGGTGTTCATCATGAGGCATTGAAAGAATTTGGGGATATTATGGACTGGGACGAAATTTTTATGGAAGGGTATTGTGTTTTAAATCCCGAAGCGAAAGTAGCCCAGCTTACAGATGCGAAATGTGATTTAACAGAAGATGATGTTATTGCATATGCGCGTTTAGCAGACAAGTTATTACATTTACCGATATTTTATTTAGAATATAGCGGTACGTATGGAGATGTTGAACTTGTTAAAAATGTAAAAGCAGAATTGAAACAAGCCAAGTTATATTATGGCGGTGGTATTTCTAATGCAGAACAGGCGAAAGAAATGGCGCAATATGCTGATACAGTAGTTGTTGGAAATATTATTTATGATGATATAAAATCGGCGTTAAAAACAGTTAAAGCAGTAAAAGGAGAGTAGGTGCAGGCGTATATGAGTATGACAGATAAGTTATTAAACGGTTTAAATCCACAGCAACAAAAAGCAGTACAAACAACGAATGGACCACTGCTACTAATGGCAGGTGCAGGTAGTGGTAAGACACGCGTGTTAACACACCGTATTGCGTATTTGCTTGGTGAAAAAGGTGTAGCACCATGGAATGTACTAGCTATTACCTTCACAAATAAAGCAGCTCGTGAAATGCGCGAGCGTATTGATAAACTTGTGGGACCAGAAGCAGAAGATATTTGGATTTCGACGTTCCACTCTATGTGTGTACGTATTTTACGACGCGATATCGATCGTATTGGTATTAATCGTAACTTTACAATCTTAGATTCAGGTGATCAGCTAACTGTAGTCAAAAAAATTATGAAAGAGCGCAATATTGATCCGAAGAAATTTGAGCCGCGCTCTATTTTAGCGGGTATTAGTAATGCAAAAAATGAATTGTTATCTGCGGATAAATATGCAAAAAAAATTACAATGGCTGATCCATATGAAAAATTAACGAGCGATGTATACACAGAGTATCAAAAACGTCTTTTGAAAAATAATTCATTAGACTTTGATGATTTAATTATGACGACGATTCAGCTATTTGAACGTGTTCCAGAAGTATTAGAGTTTTATCAGCGTAAGTTCCAATATATTCATGTTGATGAGTATCAAGATACGAACAAAGCGCAATATCTTCTTGTTAAACATTTGGCAGCACGTTTTAAAAATCTTTGCGTTGTAGGTGACTCTGACCAGTCTATTTATCGCTGGCGTGGTGCAGATATTTCTAACATTTTGTCATTTGAAAAAGACTATGAGAATGCACAGGTAATTTTGTTAGAACAAAACTATCGTTCGTCACAAAATATTTTAAATGCAGCGAATGCTGTTATTGAAAAAAATACGAATCGTAAACCGAAGAAATTATGGACAGACAATCAAGTTGGAAGTAAAATCTCGTATTATCGTGCCGCAACTGAAAAGGACGAAGCATATTTTGTTGCGAAAAAAATTCGTGACGATCTTCAAATGGGGAAACGAAAATACACTGATTTTGCAGTGCTATATCGTACGAATGCTCAGTCTCGTATGGTCGAGGAGATTTTCCTTAAATCTAACATTCCTTACAAAATTGTCGGGGGAACTAAGTTCTACGACCGTAAAGAGATTAAAGATATTTTGGCGTACTTACGTTTAATCGGTAATCCAGATGATGAAATTAGTTTTGCACGTATTATTAACATGCCAAAGCGTGGTATTGGTGCGACTTCTATCGATAAAATTATTAATTATGGTGTGCAAAACGGAATTTCATTAACTGCTGTATTTGATGAGATTGAGCATGTTGGAGTAAGTGCAAAAATTACAAAGGCAGTAAAAGAATTCGCAAGTTTATTACACAACTGGGTAAATATGCAAGAGTATTTATCTGTTACAGAATTAGTAGAAGAAGTTATTGAAAAAACAGGCTATCGCGATATGTTGAAAAATGAGCGTTCTTTAGAAGCGGAAGGTCGTTTAGAAAACTTAGACGAATTCTTATCTGTTACGCAAACATTTGAATCTCAAAGTGAAGATAAGAGCCTTGTTGCATTCTTAACAGATTTAGCACTTGTTGCTGATATTGATCGTGTAGATGAAGACCCAACTGCTGGTGAAGAAGTTATTTTAATGACGATGCACTCAGCAAAAGGATTAGAGTTCCCGGTTGTCTTTATTGTTGGTTTAGAGGAAGGGATATTCCCTCATACTCGTTCTCTTATGGAAGAGGATGAAATGCAAGAAGAACGTCGTCTTGCTTATGTAGGTATTACTCGTGCAGAAGAAGAGTTATATTTATCTAATGCGCAAATGCGTACTTTATTTGGTAGAACAAGTATGAATGCTGCGTCTCGCTTCATTACAGAAATCCCGGCAGAACTAGTGGAATCATTAAATGAAACAGCGCCGAAGCGTGAAAATTCGTTTGGTGCAAAAGGCAGAACAGCAAGTAGCAGTAAAATGACAACGACAACCACAACACGCTCTCGTTCAGCTTTCGCGCGTCCAGCAGCTAAGACGACAGGCGGTGAGCAAATCGGCTGGGCAGTAGGCGATAAAGCTTCTCACCAAAAATGGGGAATCGGTACAGTTGTAAGTGTAAAAGGTGAAGGTGATGCAAAAGAATTAGATATTGCGTTCCCAAGCCCGATTGGTGTTAAACGTTTGTTAGCAAAATTTGCACCTGTGACGAAACAATAGAAAGGAATGAGGATATGTCAAAAGAGATAGCAAAAAAACGTATAGAAGAACTGCGTGATTTGTTAAATACATTTAATTATCAATATCACGTATTAGACAATCCTTCTGTTTCTGATGCGGAATATGACCGTGATATGCAGGAGCTTATAAAATTAGAAGCAGAGAACCCAGAGTTTATGAGTGAAGATTCTCCCTCCGTTCGCGTTGGGGGAACTATTCTTGATATATTTGAAAAAGTAACACATAAGTCACCAATGTTAAGTTTAGGGAATGCATTTAACGAAGGGGATTTGCGTGATTTCGACAGAAGAGTATGTCAAGGAATTGATGGTGCGAATGTAAGATATATATGTGAATTAAAAATTGACGGGCTTGCCGTTTCGCTTCATTATGAAAAAGGACGCTTCATTCAAGGGGCGACACGTGGTGATGGTGTAACGGGTGAAGATATTACTCAAAATTTAAAAACGATTAAAGCTATCCCACTTCGTTTAAATGAAGAAGTAACGTTAGAAGCACGAGGCGAAGCTTATATGCCGAAGCGTTCATTCGTTAAACTAAATGAAGAAAAAGAGCAAAATGGAGAAGATGTATTTGCGAATCCGCGTAATGCAGCAGCAGGTTCAATACGTCAACTTGATCCGAAAATTGCAGCGAAGCGTAACTTATCTATGTTTGTGTACGGTCTTGCGAATGTAGAAGAAAAAACAATTCCATCGCACAGTGAATCGCTTGATTTCTTAGGTGAACTCGGATTTAAGACAAATCCAAATCGCCGTACATGTGAAACAATCGAAGAGGTTATAGCTTATGTAGAAGAATGGCAAAAAAAACGTCCGCATCTTGATTATGAGATTGATGGAATCGTTATAAAAGTAGATGATGTTGCTCTTCAAGAAAGTCTAGGAACTACAGCGAAGAGTCCACGATGGGCGATTGCTTATAAATTCCCAGCTGAAGAAGTTGTAACGAGACTAACAGGCATTGAATTAAGTGTTGGCCGAACAGGGGTTGTAACGCCGACTGCAGAGCTAGAGCCAGTGAGAGTTGCTGGTACGATTGTTCGCCGTGCTTCTTTACATAACGAAGATTTGATTCGTGAAAAAGACATTCGAATTGGTGACTACGTTGTTGTGAAGAAGGCTGGAGATATTATTCCTGAAGTTGTGAACGTTATTTTTGATAAGCGTACTGGTGAAGAAGAAGAATACCGTATGCCAACGCATTGTCCAGCATGTGAGAGTGAACTTGTTCGTTTAGAAGAAGAAGTAGCACTTCGATGTATAAATCCGACTTGTCCGGCTCAAATTCGAGAGGGATTAATCCATTTCGTTTCAAGAAATGCGATGAATATTGATGGACTTGGAGAACGTGTCATTACACAACTCTTTGATGCAGATTATATTCGTACATTTGCTGATTTATATGCATTGACGAAAGAGCAATTATTACAGTTAGAACGTTTTGGTGAAAAATCAGCAACAAACTTAATACAAGCAATTGAAAATTCTAAAGAAAACTCGTTAGAGCGATTATTATTTGGTCTTGGAATTCGCCACGTTGGAGCGAAAGCAGCACGTACATTTGCAGAGCACTTTGAAACGATGGATGAGCTTGTAAAAGCAACAGAAGAAGAACTAAAAGCAATTAATGAAATTGGCGAAAAAATGGCTCAATCTGTTGTGACATATTTTGATAATGAAGATGTATTAGAATTATTACAGCAGTTTAAAGAGTATGGCGTGAATATGACATACAAAGGTATAAAAATTGCAGATTTACAAAATGTTGAATCTTACTTCGCAGGAAAAACGGTTGTTTTAACAGGTAAGCTAGAAGTTATGGGACGAAGTGAAGCAAAGAAGAAGATTGAGGCATTAGGTGGAAAAGTAACAGGAAGTGTTAGTAAGAGTACGGATTTGGTTGTTGCAGGTGAAGCAGCTGGTTCGAAATTAGCACAAGCGGAGAAACATAATGTTGAGGTTTGGAATGAAGAGAGGTTCTTACAAGAGCTAAATAAGTAAGAGGTGCAAACTTACCATGAAAAAAATAGCATTAGCGATATTAAGCCTGGGCCTACTTGTAAGTGGGTGTAGTGCAGGTGCCGACAAAGATGAAAAAGTGGCTGAGAAATCGGGGAAAGCAAAAGAACAATCAGTTGTTCCAAAATACGCTATTTCGGATGAATATTATAAGACGACTATTCCATTTGATGGTGGAAATGCACGTGGTTTAGTGGTGCAAGGGCTAAATAGTCGTCTTGATATAGATGAATTTGAAACAGGATTAATGCGAATTGCAAAAGAATCATTTAATACGAAAGATAATTTTTTAAAAGGCGGAAGTGCTCTAGATACTCAAGTGATACAGATGCTTGTTAAAAGAAAACGTACAGATGCTGAACAAAAGGAACTAGAGGACAAATTAAAAAAAGATGCAGTTAAATTTCCTAATATAGGATTAAACCCTGCATTAGGAACGGGATCCGAATCACTAGAAGTGAAAAATAAAAAAAATCCAATATATATTTCAAATATTTTAGAGCATGATTATTATGTGAAAAAAGGCGATAACAGCGAGGAACGTGTTGGTATGGTAGTTGGATTAGCAATGAATTCTGTTCAATATTTTAACGAAGAGCATGGTTATCCACGTGAAGCTGCCATCCCGGATGAAAAGATGTTAGCTGAAGGGAAAAAAATGGCGCAAGAAATTTTGAAAGTCATACATCAAAAACAACCTGATACAAAAAATATTCCGATAACATTTGCGATTTATCGCCAAGCTCCAAAGTCTTCGCTCGTACCAGGTAACTTTGTTTCTTATGCAAATGTAGAAAAAGGTAGTGAAACGGTTGAAGATTGGAAACAAATTAATGAGAAATACTATTTGTTCCCATCAGAGCAAGCGAAAACAGATAATAAACGTGAAGATCTTGCAAGAGTATCCAACTTTAAGGCAAAACTAAGCGATTATTTCCAAGGCGACTATACAGCTGTTATTGGTACTGGTATGTATAGAGATGATGAATTAAGAGAAATGAAGCTTGATATTCCTGTCCAGTTTAATGGAAAAGCTGAAATAATTGGTTTTACACAATATGTGGCAGGGCTTGTTATGGAATACTTCCCGAATTATATGAAAGTACAAGTAACGATTAAATCTGTAGAACGCCCAGAAGCTATTATTATACGTGAAGCAAAACAAGATGAACCACTTGTGAAAATTTTAGATTAAATATGAAGGCTGTTCCTCTATGGAACAGCTTTTTTTCTTATGTAATTTTGTTATAATTTAAAATGTTGTAAATAATAGGGGTAAGGGGTAAAGTTCATGGAAGAATTAAGTTTTCAAGTCATTATTTTATTAATTGCATTCGGTTTTTTAGCAGCTTTCATTGATTCCGTTGTTGGAGGAGGAGGGTTAATTTCGCTTCCTGCGCTTATGTTTGTTGGCTTATCGCCGGCTTCAGCAATTGCAACGAATAAATTAGCGGCAACAATGGGGACGTTTACGAGTGCAATGTATTTCATTCGATCAGGAAAAGTTGATTTTAAAATTGTAGGAAAGTTAATCCCGTTAACTATTGTTGGAGCTGTTGCAGGTGCTTTAGTAGTAAAATTTATTCCATCGGATATTTTACGCCCATTAGTACTTGTAATGTTGGTATTTATTGCTATTTATATTATTGCAAAAAAGAATTGGGGAAGTGTGTCTACCTATAAGAAGATGACGCAAAGAAAAACATTAATATTTTTCTTTGTTATTTTAATGATAGGATTTTATGATGGATTTTTTGGACCAGGGACAGGGTCATTTTTAATTTTTGCATTTTTATTAATTGGTTTGGATTTTATTCAAGCGGCAGCATCTGGAAAACTTTTGAACTTTGTTAGTAATATTGTATCTTTAATTACTTTTTTATTTTTAGACATAATTCATTTTGAATACGGTATTATCATGGGATTATCAATGATCTTAGGTGCTTATTTGGGATCGAAGTTTGCGGTTCAAAAAGACGTTGGATATGTAAGGACTTTATTTTTATTGGTTACTATATTATTGATCGGGAAAAATGTTTTGGAATATACTCATATTTTGTAGATTCATACGCATGTATGAATCTCTTTTTTTTATTATATTTTAAAAATTTATTAATTTTTAAAATATAAGTCTAGGAATATTTGAATAAATCTAAATTATCGTGTAGAATAATGTTGTAAAATGTAAACGTTTTTCTAAGGGGAGGCTAAAAAAAATGGTAGTAGCATACAAACATGAGCCATTTACAGATTTTTCAGTGGAGGCTAACAAATTAGCGTTTGAAGAAGGTTTAAAGAAAGTAGAATCTTATCTTGGACAAGACTATCCATTAATTATTGGGGGAGAAAAAATCACTACAGAAGACAAAATTGTTTCTGTAAACCCTGCAAATAAAGAGGAACTTGTTGGTCGTGTTTCAAAAGCAAGCCGTGAGTTAGCTGAAAAAGCAATGCAAGTAGCGGATGAAACATTCCAAACTTGGAGAAAATCAAAGCCAGAAATGCGTGCAGACATTTTATTCCGTGCTGCAGCAATCGTTCGTCGCAGAAAACATGAATTCTCTGCTATTCTTGTAAAAGAAGCAGGTAAGCCATGGAATGAGGCAGATGCTGATACAGCAGAAGCAATCGACTTTATGGAATATTATGGTCGTCAAATGTTAAAATTAAAAGACGGTATTCCAGTAGAAAGCCGTCCAATTGAATATAATCGTTTCTCTTACATTCCATTAGGAGTAGGTGTTATCATTTCTCCTTGGAACTTCCCATTCGCAATTATGGCAGGTATGACAACAGCTGCTTTAGTTTCTGGTAACACAGTATTACTAAAACCAGCTAGTACAACTCCTGTAGTAGCAGCGAAATTTATGGAAGTATTAGAAGAAGCTGGCTTACCAGCTGGCGTAGTAAACTTCGTTCCAGGTAATGGTTCTGAAGTTGGTGACTACTTAGTAGATCATCCTCGTACACGTTTCGTAAGCTTCACGGGATCTCGTGATGTAGGTATCCGTATCTATGAGCGTGCAGCGAAAGTAAACCCAGGCCAAATTTGGTTAAAACGCGTTATCGCTGAAATGGGTGGTAAAGATACAATCGTTGTTGATAAAGAAGCAGATCTTGAATTAGCAGCTAAGTCTATCGTTGCATCAGCATTCGGATTCTCAGGACAAAAATGTTCTGCATGTTCTCGTGCAGTAATCCACGAAGATGTATACGATCACGTATTAAATCGTGCTGTTGAATTAACAAAAGAATTAACAGTTGCTAACCCAGCAGTATTAGGTACAAACATGGGTCCTGTTAATGACCAAGCT
The DNA here is from genome assembly GCF_050312695.1 of Bacillus sp. AF62. Classification (NCBI taxonomy): domain Bacteria; kingdom Bacillati; phylum Bacillota; class Bacilli; order Caryophanales; family Bacillaceae; genus Bacillus; species Bacillus sp. AF62. Next base: position 26,632 of record NZ_JBNPJZ010000009.1, read on the forward strand.
GCATTCGATAAAGTAATGAGCTATGTTGCAATTGGTAAAGAAGAAGGTAGAATCTTAGCAGGTGGCGAAGGAGACGATTCTAAAGGCTGGTTCATCCAACCAACAATCGTTGCTGATGTTGCAGAAGATGCTCGCTTAATGAAAGAAGAAATCTTCGGACCAGTAGTAGCATTCTGTAAAGCAAAAGACTTCGATCATGCACTTGCAATTGCAAACAATACGGAATATGGTTTAACAGGTGCTGTTATTACTAACAACCGTGACCATATTGAAAAAGCACGTGAAGACTTCCACGTTGGTAACTTATACTTCAACCGTGGATGTACTGGTGCAATCGTAGGTTACCAACCATTCGGTGGCTTTAACATGTCTGGTACAGACTCTAAAGCTGGTGGACCTGATTACTTAGCACTTCACATGCAAGCAAAAACTACTTCTGAAACTTTATAAGAAATAGTAGAGGAGCTCTTCACAAAATGTGAAGAGCTCCTTTTAAAATTGAAACCCCATATATTACCGTCGTTCGAAGAGAATGAGCTAAAACCTATTAATAGCGGGATAAACATGTAAACAGAAATAAAATAATGAGAAAAGTTGACGTATTAGTCATATTTTTTAGTATTCATTTTGAGAATTTCCTGTATAATACAATTTGAAAGAAAATCTATGGTTCGACAAGGAACACTCCTTTCGGTTTTGCTCACTGAAAGGAGTGTTTTTTTATGTAGCTAAAAATTCTTTCGTGCTTATTACATTTGCATATACGCCATTTAAACTAGCTAAAATTGTATTGTGAATATAAACAGCTGGTATAGTAGCGTTCTTAAAAGAAAGGTCTTTTGTAGCACAAGCATCGTGTATAACGGTACATTGAAAACCAAAATCAAATGCAGCCCTTACTGTAGCATCAATACACATATGAGTCATCATCCCGCATACGACGACATGTTCAATGTCTAAACGCTGTAATTGCTCTAGAAGATTAGTTTCTCGGAAGCTATTTGGATAATGTTTGACTATAACTGTTTCTTCTCTAAGTGGACGTACGCTTTCGTGAATATGTACACCTTCTGTATTAGGTAGGAAAAAAGTAGCGTTATCTTTTATAGCTACGTGTTGGATATGAAAAATAGATTCGCTGTTTGTTCTAAAGTGTTGTAATAACTGATTAGCATATTCGCTTGCTTCTACTGGATTACGCAATTCCATCTTTCCATTTGGAAAATAATCGTTTTGAATATCGACGAGTAAAAGAGCTGTTTTCATATATTTATCTGCCTCCGAGTTTCATATTCAAATAAATTTATTCAATTCGTAGAGAGGATTCTCCTGTTTAAAAATATGAGGAAGAAGAATTTTAAATAACCTTGAAAGTTACTATTTTCTCATGAATTTTCATCTGAAAATTTTAATAAAGGAATAATTAATATTTTTCTAAAAAATGTATTGACTCTTATTATTCTGAGTTCTATAATGAGAATTAATTAAATGACAATTAAATCGATACATTCTTATCCAGAGAGGTGGAGGGACTGGCCCTACGATACCTCAGCAACGGGTTTTTTAATACCGTGCTAACTCCAGCAAGCCATATAAAGGCTTGGAAGATGAGAAGTTGTGAACGAGTACATATAAGTGCTCTCCTTCTTATCTTTATGGTTGATAAGAAGGAGAGCACTTTTTATTTTACCTCGAAAGCTCTACTTCAAGTTTTTACAGCATATAGGAGGGGAAAAAATGATTTCTTTTAACAATGTAAGTAAAGTGTATGAATCAGCTGGGCAATCTGTTCATGCGGTGGAGGATGTAACATTATCAGTTGAGAAAGGCGAAATTTTTGGCATTATCGGTTTTAGTGGCGCTGGAAAGAGTACATTATTACGCTTAGTAAATATGTTAGAGAGACCAACGTCAGGAACGATTGCAATAGATGATAAAGATATTACATCATTATCGACGAAAGAATTACGCAAACTAAGACAAAGAATCGGAATGATTTTTCAAAGCTTTAATTTATTTAATTCAAGAACAGTATTTGGGAATATTGCTTATCCATTAAAGTTAGCGAAATTGCCAAAGAACGAGATAAAGGAACGAGTGAATGAACTGCTGAAGTTTGTAGGGTTAGAAGATAAAGCAAACTATTATCCAGAACAGCTATCAGGGGGACAAAAGCAACGTGTTGGTATTGCTAGAGCACTTGCGACATCGCCAGATATTCTTATATGTGATGAGGCAACATCAGCCTTAGATCCAGAAACGACGACAGAAATTCTAAACTTATTAAAGAAAGTAAATCGAGAATACAATTTAACAATCCTTCTTATTACACATGAAATGCATGTTGTGAAAGAAATTTGTCACCGTGTAGCTGTAATGGAGAAGGGAAAAGTTATTGAAGAAGGAAAACTGTTCGATGTTTTCACGCAACCCAAAACAAAGACGACTCAAAACTTTGTACGTTCTGTTATTAATGATCATTTACCAGAAAGTGTTCTAGCGAAAATTCAAAATGGTGGTCAAATTTATCGTCTAACATTTACTGGTGAGGAGACAGGACAGCCGGTACTATCATATATCGCAAAAAACTATAACGTCGATGTAAATGTACTGTACGGAAATATTATTGAACTTCAAAATGTGCTATTTGGAAATCTGCTTGTAGAATTGCAAGGTGAGCAGAGGGAAATTCAAAAAGCATTACAACATCTAAGACTGCAAGTGCAGCTGAAGGAGGTAGAAGCTCATGCGAGTTGATTGGAGTATATTTTGGCCGCGCATACTAGATGCGACGGGGGATACCCTCTTAATGGTAATTGTAACCCTTATATTCGCTACAATTCTGGGTATACCTCTAGGTTTACTTTTATATGTAACGAGAAAAGGAAACTTTTTAGAAAATAAATGGGTCTTTTCTATTCTTAACATCATAATTAATACAATTCGTCCGGTACCATTCATTATCTTTTTAGTAGCTTTAAGTCCACTAACGAGAAGCGTTATTGGAACGACGATTGGAACAGCAGCAGCAATTTTCCCGATGACGTTAGTCGCATCAATTGGTATTGCTAGAATGGTTGAAACAAATCTTGTTTCCGTTCCGAAAGGAGTAATTGAGGCAGCACAAGCAATGGGCGCCTCGCCAATTAGAATCGTTTTTGAAATCCTTGTACCAGAAGCGTTAGCACCATTAATCTTAGGTGTCACATTTATGACAGTTGGTTTAATTGAATTTTCTGCAGTTGCTGGGCTTGTCGGTGGTGGCGGTCTTGGTGACTTGGCAATGACATATGGTTATCAACGTTTTGATACATCAGTTATGTTTGTAACGGTTGTTTTACTTATTATTCTCGTACAGATAGCTCAAAATTTAGGAAACTACTTTGCGAAAGTCTTGTTACGTAGATCATAAAAAGGAAGAGAGGAAAAGAAAATGAAGAAAATTTTAGCATTTGCATTATCAGCGATTGTAGGAGTCTCAGCATTAAGTGGCTGCTCAAGTGGAGACACGGGTGCAGGAGCGAAAGAAAAAGTAGTTCGCGTCGGTGTAACTGGAACGGATGGAGACGCTTGGGAAATTTTGAAGAAAAAAGCTGAAAAAGAAGGGATTAAGATTAAACTGGTGGAGTTCTCTGATTATACAACTCCAAATAAAGCTTTAGCTGATGGAGATATTGAATTAAACTCATTTCAGCATATTGCTTTCTTAGAGCAATTTAAAAAAGAGCATAAGTTAGATATTACAGCTGTTGGTACAACACAAATTGCGCCAATGGGTTTATACTCTGAAAAATATAAGAAGGCAAATGAAATTCCAGATGGTTCAGAAATTGCAATTCCAAACGATCCAACGAACCAAGCACGTGCATTAAAACTTCTTGATGCAGCTGGAGTATTAAAGCTTAAAAAAGATTTTGGCTTATTTGGAGATCCAAGCGGCATTGCTGAAAATCCGAAGAAGTTAAAAATCACGCCGGTTATCGCACAGCAAACACCTCGTGTGTTAAAAGATGTAGCGGCATCAGTTATTAATAACGGTGTTGCTGGTCAAGCTGGATTAGATCCAGCGAAGGATCCTATTTTCTTAGAAGATCCAAAGAATGAAAATGCGAAGCCATATATTAATATTTTTGCAGCTCGTACGAAAGATAAAGATGATCCAACACTGAAAAAAGTAATTGAATTATACCATTCAAAAGAAGTAACAGATGCAATTAAGAAAGAAACAAATGATGGTTCAATTTCAGTAGATCTTTCACTTGAGGAGCTTGAAAAAATCGTAAAATAATCATTGGGTTTAATGGACTAACAGAAGGAACCCCTCCGCTGTTAGTTCGTTCAACATATAAACTTAACAAACAAACCCTAATTCTGTACCTTCCAATTTTGTATAACATAGAATCCAATGTTTGTTAAGTAGAGTGATAGACCAGGAACTTTCCTGGTCTTTTTTTATGAATGAAAGTAGCTAGCGAACAGTAAGGTAATCCAAATTATAATGGGATAAGAAAATAAGCTGAAAAGGATTGTAATTACGAATTGCTTTTGATGAATTAAGTGTTTTTTTGATAAAAAAAAGAAAATAGAAAAGAGAGTAATGAAAAATGCTGATATTACGCCGGGGTTATAGGAGCGATAAATGAAAAACAAAATAATATGTTGAACAGAGTTGAAGAAGATGGCCCCTTGTATAAAAATAATCCAGCATATAGAAGACAAGAAGTTAAGTTGATATAGAAAGACGATAAGTAATACAAAGATTGTTAATACGGAAATGGCAATGAAAAATTGTTGGCTAGTTATAAGGCAGATTGAAAATTGATTAGCAAGATATTGTGGCATTTGGAAAGCTTCTTCAAGGTTATGAATGAAAAATAATAAGGGAATGATCCAGAGTATAGTAGTGGAATGCTTTTTCATCAACTTACATCACTCCAATAAAGTATAGAAAGCCTAAAAAAGGCCCTCTATACAGAGATAGTTATTCAATTATGATATTTTTTAAATTAACTTCATGATGCTCTCGTTCTTTCGGATAAGCAGCTAGCTCCTCTTGCAAAATATTTAATATTTGCTTAGCTGATTGCTGGATTGGATTAGGTAGCTCTTCTAATATATGCATCCCGACTTTTACTTTTGTACGAATTACCCTTCGTAGTAGTTCCTCATGCATGCACTACACCTCCAAACCGAATGTTTAGTATATCTTCTTCAAATTTTGCTCCTTGAATAGAAAGGTGTGTTAACGTTTTTGGCAATGTAATATTTCGTTTCACAGAGCCAGCTCGAATAATTAGCTCATCACCTTTTTGATTTAATGAAAGTTCACTTTTGTTTGAGAAGGGAATAGAAAGAATGAAAATATAATCATCGCCATCTTTTCTTACATATTGTGTGCGGCCGTTAAATTTAACTTCAGTAGGACAATGATCAGTTTTAAATAAAGCATCTCCTACACGCTCTAACATAGGTAAACCAACAACTTCTTGTTCAAACATTGGAGCTTCGTAAATAGGAAGTGGATCAAAACTATTTTGAATTAATGTTTTATATTTCTTTTGCGTATCTTTCCATGCTTGAAAATAAGGATCGGTGACGGTGTTAGGGATGACGCGATTAATCATAATGGCATCTACGTTATAATCGTATAAATTTAAATAAGTAAAGCTACGCTGAGCTTCTTTAATGACCATTTTTTCAGGATTTACAACGATGCGGATACTTGTTACTTCTCGGTTTGATAAAATATCTCTCATTTCTCCGAGCTGTTCAAGTGTATTTGTTAATTCGTCCATAATATCGTCGGTTGGAAGAGGGACACCAAGGAGTGGTTGAGCTACAGGACGAACGACTTTTAAAACTTTTCTTTTAATAGGAAACAATTTTTCCATCCACCAGCCGAGCATGTCTGGAAAGCTTAGCATTGCTAATGTTTCTCCTGTTGGAGCACAATCAATAATGATAACATCATATGTGTTTTGTTTATAATAATCGAGTACGCGAAGTAAGCTAATTAAATCTTCCATACCAGGAAACATCGTTAATTCTTCTGTTGTAATATCATCGGCTGCTTTGGAAGTGAAGAGTAGTGTAATATATTTCTGTAATTTTCCCCATCCTTTTTCCATCTCATAAATCGTATTAATTTCTTGTGCCCACAAATTTTCACGAATTTCTAATGGCTCAGAAGATAGCTTTATACCAAATGAATCTCCTAAACTATGAGCAGGATCTGTACTCATGACTAAAGTTTTTAATCCTTGTTTTGCGCTTTGAATTGCTGTTGCTGCTGAAATGCTAGTTTTTCCTACGCCGCCTTTACCTGTATACAAGATAATTCTCATCATTCATATCCCCTTTGTTTCGAATGTCGACTATTACGAGTGTCGAAGTAAATGATTGAATAAAAACCCAGATAGGGTTTTATTCAATCGGAATGTTTTTCATTTTAGGTGTAGAAACCTTTTCTTCTGTTTTTTGCTGTGAGGTAGCAATGTGATTCATAATCTTTTGGAAGATTTGTAGTAAGAATGCTTTTTCTTCTTCTGACAATGCTTCTGTCACTAAGCTAAAGTAATGGGCTGCATTTTGTTTTACTTCTTGAACGAGCATTACGCCGGTTTCTGTTAACCGAATTAATACAATACGTCGGTCGTTTTCATCACGGTAGCGTTCAATATATCCCTTTTTTACAAGGCGATTTACAACGCCCGTCGTTGTACTCATCGGTATATCAAGAAGGTCAGTAATTTTCGTCATTGTAATATCTGTATTTCGTTCCATCCAAAGTAAACAAAATACTTCTGTTTTGGAAAGTGTTAAATCAAGGCTTACCCATTCTTCAGGATAGAAAAGTTTCTTGGCGTTATCTAGCAGTAAGTCTAAAAAATGTTCATATTGCAACAATTAATTCCACTCCCGTATATTTCGAGGTTCGTAATATTTATTTTTATTTTATGCAGAATAGAAATAAATGTCAATCGTTTTGATTGTTTTTTTCAGATTAGGCAGAAAACTTTCTTTAAAATAGTATTCTTTTATGATAGATTTATAAATATAAAACTAGAATTTACATAAAAATCCATCATGGTAAATATACTTATCTATAATGGGTATACAGCTAACGAGGGGGAGAACGATGAGAAGACGTAATACGCAAGCGTTCACGTTTTTAGCATGGACTTCATTTGTTTGTGCGCTTTCAGGTATGCTAATTGGGATTTATACGTTAGATGAAACGCTTAGTGTAAAAGGATACTATTTAATTGGAACATTATTTTTAACGATGTCTTGTTTTGTATTACAAAAAACAATTCGTGATAATGAAGAAGATAACGAGAGATTTCCGAAAAATAAACCGTTAGATAAAGAGTAAATTGTAAAGAAAGGCATTTGCCTTTCTTTTTTTATGTAAAAATGGCGTAAGTACTCTGTGTTGACTTGCTTGAAGTACTGAAAATTTGGTATCATCAATAGTATTGTAGATTGAACGATATATTATGGAGGTGGCCTAGCCGTGTCAAGAATTTCCGTTGAGAATGTAAAGCACGTAGCACATTTAGCACGTCTTGCAATTACTGATCAAGAAGCAGAAAAATTTCAAAAACAACTAGATGCAATTGTTACATTTGCAGAACAGTTAAATGAATTAGATACAACAGATGTAAAACCAACAACTCATGTATTAACTATGAAAAATGTTATGCGTGAAGATGTACCAGAAAAAGGTTTACCAGTCGAAGAAGTATTAAAAAATGCACCGGATCACAAAGATAATCAAATCCGTGTTCCAGCAGTATTAGAATAGAGGAGGGGAATTTCGATGTCATTATTTGATCATTCAGTATCAGAGTTACATAAGAAGTTAAACAACAAAGAAATTTCCGTTACGGATTTAGTAGAAGAATCTTACAAACGTATTGCGGATGTTGAAGATAACGTAAAAGCTTTTCTTACATTAGATGAAGAAAATGCACGCGCAAAAGCGAAAGAATTAGATGCAAAAATCGGCGCTGAAGATAATGGTTTATTATTCGGTATGCCAATTGGTGTAAAAGATAACATTGTAACTAACGGTCTTCGTACAACTTGTGCGAGCAAAATGTTAGCAAACTTCGATCCAATTTATGATGCGACAGTTGTGCAAAAGCTAAAAGCTGCTGACACAATTACAATCGGTAAATTAAACATGGACGAGTTCGCAATGGGTTCTTCAAATGAAAACTCAGGATTCTACGCTACGAAAAACCCATGGAACTTAGATTACGTTCCAGGCGGATCTAGTGGTGGTTCTGCAGCAGCTGTAGCAGCAGGAGAAGTACTATTCTCTCTAGGTTCTGATACGGGTGGTTCTATCCGTCAGCCAGCTGCATATTGCGGTGTTGTAGGTTTAAAACCAACTTACGGACGCGTATCTCGTTACGGATTAGTAGCATTCGCATCTTCACTTGACCAAATCGGACCGATTACACGTACAGTAGAAGACAATGCATACTTATTACAAGCTATTTCAGGTATTGACCGCATGGATGCAACTTCTGCAAACGTTGAAGTTGGAAACTATTTAGCTGGTTTAACAGGCGATGTTAAAGGTTTACGCATTGCTGTACCGAAAGAATACTTAGGCGAAGGTGTTGGCGAAGAAGCTCGTGAGTCAGTACTAGCTGCTTTAAAAGTATTAGAAGGTATGGGCGCAACTTGGGAGGAAGTATCTCTTCCACACTCTAAATACGCTCTAGCAACGTATTACTTACTATCTTCTTCTGAAGCATCTGCTAACCTTTCACGCTTTGATGGCGTGCGTTACGGTGTTCGTTCTGATAATGTAAATAACTTATTAGATCTTTACAAAAACACACGTAGTGAAGGTTTCGGTGATGAAGTTAAACGTCGTATTATGCTTGGTACATTTGCTCTTAGCTCTGGTTACTATGATGCATATTACAAAAAAGCACAACAAGTACGTACATTAATTAAGAACGATTTTGAAAATGTATTTGCTAACTATGATGTTATTATTGGACCAACAACACCAACTCCGGCATTTAAAGTGGGAGAAAAAGTTGACGATCCAATGACGATGTATGCAAATGACATTTTAACAATCCCAGTAAACTTAGCGGGTGTTCCAGCGATTTCAGTTCCATGTGGATTTGGTGCTAACAACATGCCACTTGGTCTACAAATCATTGGTAAACACTTCGATGAAGCGACAATTTACCGCGTTGCACATGCGTTTGAGCAAGCAACAGACTATCATACAAAAAAAGCAAGTCTGTAAGGAGGCGAGCATAGATGAATTTAGAAACAATTATTGGTTTAGAGGTTCACGTTGAGTTAAAAACAAATTCGAAAATTTTCTCTGCGAGTCCAACAGAATTCGGAGCGGAGCCAAATACACAAACAAGTGTAATTGACTTAGGATACCCAGGGGTACTTCCTACTTTAAATAAAGAAGCAGTTAACTTTGCAATGAAAGCTGCAATGGCATTAAACTGTGAAATCGCAACGGAAACGAAGTTTGACCGTAAAAACTATTTCTATCCAGATAACCCGAAAGCTTACCAAATCTCTCAATTTGATAAGCCAATTGGTGAAAATGGTTGGATTGAAATCGAAGTAGACGGTAAAAAGAAACGTATCGGTATTACACGTCTTCATTTAGAAGAAGATGCTGGTAAATCAACGCATACAGCTGATGGTTCATTAGTAGACTACAACCGTCAAGGTATGCCTTTAATCGAGATCGTATCTGAGCCAGATATGCGTACGCCAGAAGAAGCATATGCATACTTAGAGAAGTTAAAATCAATCATTCAATACACCGGTGTATCTGATTGTAAGATGGAAGAAGGTTCCTTGCGTTGTGATGCGAACATTTCTCTTCGTCCAGTTGGACAAGAAAAGTTCGGTACAAAAGCGGAACTGAAAAACTTAAACTCATTCACTTACGTACAAAAAGGTCTTGAGCATGAGCAAGTGCGCCAAGAAAAAGAATTGTTATCTGGTGGCATCATCCAACAAGAAACACGTCGTTATGATGAAGCAACGAAGAAAACAATCTTAATGCGTGTGAAAGAAGGATCTGACGATTACCGTTACTTCCCAGAGCCAGACTTAGTTGAACTTTACATCGATGATGAGTGGAAAGAAGCAGTTCGAGCTTCTATTCCAGAACTTCCAGATGCACGTAAAGCTCGCTACGTTGCAGAACTAGGCTTACCAGCTTATGATGCACACGTGTTAACATTAACGAAAGAGATGTCTGATTTCTTTGAAGCAACTGTTGCAGACGGTGCTGATGCGAAATTAACATCGAACTGGTTAATGGGTGAAGTACTTGCATACTTAAACAAACAACAAAAAGAATTAAAAGACGTTGCATTAACGCCTGCTGGTTTATCTAAAATGGTTCAATTAATTGAAAAAGGTACAATTTCTTCTAAAATCGCGAAGAAAGTATTTAATGAATTAATTGAAAAAGGTGGAGACCCAGAAGAAATCGTAAAAGCGAAAGGTCTTGTTCAAATTTCTGACGAGGGTACACTTCGTAAAGTTGTAACAGAAATTCTTGATAATAATGAGCAATCTATCGAAGACTTTAAAAACGGTAAAGACCGTGCAATTGGCTTCTTAGTTGGTCAAATTATGAAAGCTACAAAAGGACAAGCAAATCCACCGCTTGTTAACAAAATCTTACTTGAAGAGATTAATAAGCGATAATAGTAGTGACTTTTAAAGATTAAGCAGAAAAACACCCGTACATGGGTGTTTTTCTAGGTTAATCAAACGTTTGTTTAAATGAGACAAAATCGTTTAAACAAACGTTTGATTAACTGTCAAAAGTGGAAAAATGTTTGTATAGCAACTATGGTATGATAGTTGCAAAAAGGTGGGAATAATGATAAATCTAAACATAGAGGTTTTTTTCATCTCATGAAATAATAGATAGTTATTATTCGTTATATGTAAATTTTTATGGAAGAATGGATAGAAATAAAGTGAAACTTTAATCAGTAGGAGGTTCATCCAACACTGATTATTAGCCCTCACCAATCGGGCATTTACTGCCTGCAAATAGCGGGATAAATTTTTGGGTCAAATAAAAAAACCATTGAAATGAATATTTACTTTTGATGGACTACACGAATCGGGTTCTTACTGCCTGTTTGAGCGGGATAAAAGAAGGATAGCAAGATGAGAGGAGGTAGGCATGGGAATACTGAATAGAAGTTCAGTATGTTCTTTTTCGATACATAAAGAAATTTCCTGTGCTAATAAATGATGAAGCGAGCAAGAATTATTTATAATCCTACTTCTGGGCGTGAGCTATTTAAGAAGAGCTTACCAGAAGTATTACAAAAATTAGAACAAGCTGGCTATGAGACATCTTGTCATGCGACAACGGGTCCTGGAGACGCTACTGTGGCGGCGAGGAAAGCTGCGGATCGTAAGTTTGATGTTGTTATTGCGGCTGGTGGCGACGGTACGTTAAATGAAGTAGTAAACGGTTTAGTTGGGCATGAATTCCGTCCGAAATTTGGAATTATTCCAGTTGGAACGACAAATGACTTTGCACGTGCGATTGGTGTACCTCGTTCTATTGAAGAGGCAGCAGATATTATTTGCGAAGGAAAAACAGTGCCATTAGACCTTGGTAGAGCGAACGATACATATTTTATTAACATCGCTGGTGGCGGTCGTATTACAGAATTAACATACGAGGTACCGAGTAAGTTAAAGACAGTATTAGGACAACTTGCTTATTACCTAAAAGGTATCGAGATGTTACCATCATTACATCCAACATATGTTGAAATTGAGTATGATGGAAAATTACTACAAGAAGAAATTACAATGTTTTTAATTACGAATACTCGTTCAGTAGGTGGATTTGAAAAGGTAGCACCGTATGCATCTATTAACGATGGGTTATTTGATCTATTAGTACTGAAAAAAGGTTCTATCGCTGATTTGATTAAAGCAGCAACACAAGCACAACGTGGTGAACATATTAACAATCCAAAAGTGTTATATACACAAGCGAACCGAATTAAAGTACATTCACCAGATAAACTAATGATTAATTTAGATGGTGAGTATGGTGGAGATGCACCGATGGAATTCGAAAATATATATCATTGTTTAGAACTATTTGTTCCTGAACATCAAGAGGATGCCCTGTAAAGGCATCCTTTTTTACTTTGTTAAAATGAATTGTAAATTGGGAGTTAGTTTGATTTTTATGGTATTTTTACAATTCTTTTATTTTACATCCATATTTTATTGATACACTGGAGGAGATAAGAAACGAGAGGTAGGATGCTATGGAGAAGGTAAAAGCAATACTATTTGATAAAGATGGGACATTAATGGATTTTCATTCAATATGGATAAAAGTAGCTGAAGAACTTGTAGCTGAATGTATAAGTTTATATCATTTACCAAGTACAATAGGGCAGACCTTATTAGAAGAGATTGGTGTAGAGGGAGCATTTGTTAATCCGAGGAGTGCAATAGCTGCTGGAACAAGCCTTGATGTAGCGAAGGGGCTTTGTAATTATATTGAGTCTGCTAGAGAAGAAGAGATGCATCATTGGGTAAGTGAGAAGTTATTTTCCCTTATGTATGAGTATCGTTCGCATATGAAAATGACAGCGGATTTACCGAAAGTGTTACAGGCATTAAAAGATAAAGGATTTATATTAGGGGTTGTCACGGCGGATGATTTTGCACCAACAGAATTATTTTTAAAACAATATAAGTTGGAGAACTTTTTTGATTATATTATAGCCTCGGATACATTCCCTGCGCAAAAACCAGATAAAAAGATTATAGAAGTGTTTTGTGAGAAATTTAATTTAGAATCATGTGAGGTTGCGGTTGTTGGAGATACGCCAACGGATTTACATTTAGCTAAAAATGGCGGTGATTGCTATGCAATTGGAGTCCTTTCTGGTACGGGGGATCGTCCAACATTAGAACCACTTGCTGATTTAGTGTTAGATTCTGTTGGGGAGTTTATTTCTCAATCGGGTGAGTTTTTCTGGGAGAAAGAAAAGTCTAATGTGTAAGGAAAATAAGTCTATAAAGACTCTTAATGAGTCTTTATAGACTTATTTTTTATGCCTGGATACAAAGAATATAGGATAAATGCTAGAAAAGAAAGTTGGCATATATTTTGCAATAAGAAGAGAAAACAATGTAAAGAAAAGGATGGGGTACGCAATGAATACAAAAAAATTTGCTAAAGTAAATGAACAAATTCCAGGACCGAAAGCGGCATCTTTATTGGAACGCCGTCAAAATATAGTACCAAAAGGAGTAAGTAACGGCATCCCAACGTTTGTACAATCTGCAAATGGTGCTCTTGTAACAGATGTTGATGGCAATCAGTACATTGATTTTGCAGGAGCAATCGGGACAATTAACGTAGGACATTGTCATCCAACGGTTAAAGAGGCGCTCCATAAACAAGTCGATCAATACATTCATACTGGATTTAATGTCATGATGTATGAGCCATATATTGAATTAGCGGAAAAGCTTGCGGCATTGGCACCAGGAAGTTTCGATAAGCAAGTCCTATTTTTAAATAGTGGTGCAGAAGCAGTTGAGAACGCGGTGAAAATCGCTCGTAAATATACGAAGAGACCTGGTATTATCGCATTTTCTAAAGGTTTCCACGGGCGTACATTAATGACAATGACGATGACAAGTAAAGTGAAGCCATATAAATTTGGGTTTGGTCCCTTTGCTCCAGAAGTATATAAAGCGCCATTTCCATACGAATACCGTCGCCCAGAGGGATTAACGGAAGAGCAGTATGATGATTTTATTATTGAAGAGTTTAAGAACTTCTTCATATCGGAAGTAGCACCAGAAACAATTGCAGCTGTTGTAATGGAACCTGTTCAAGGGGAAGGTGGATTTATCGTCCCAAGTAAGAAATTTGTTCAAGAAGTACGTCGCATTTGTTCAGAGAACGGCATCTTATTTGTAGCGGATGAAATACAAACAGGCTTTAGTCGTACAGGAAAATATTTTGCAATTGATCATTATGATGTCGTTCCAGATTTAATTACAGTGTCTAAATCATTAGGGGCTGGTGTACCGATAAGTGGTGTCATTGGACGTAAAGAAATTATGAATGAATCTGCACCAGGTGAACTCGGTGGAACGTATGCAGGAAGTCCATTAGGATGTGCGGCTGCCTTAGCTGTTCTCGATGTAATAGAAAATGAGAAATTAAATGATAGAGCGATAGAATTAGGAAAAGTCGTAATGAACCGATTCGAAGAGATGAAAAATAAATATCATTGCATCGGTGATGTGCGTGGGTTAGGAGCAATGTGTGCATTTGAGGTCGTTCAAGATCGTAAGACGAAAGCACCTGACAAAACGTTAACGGCTAATCTATGTGCAGAAGCAAATAAGCGCGGGTTACTGTTATTATCAGCAGGAACATATGGAAATGTTATCCGTGTGTTAATGCCTTTAGTTATTACAGATGATCAACTTGAAGAAGGTTTAACAATAATTGAAGAATCATTGCAAGCTTGTTATGAGCAAACGAACATCGCTCGCGTTTAAAAACGGAAGTATAAATAGCAAACATTCTAGCTGACTCTATATTAAATGCAGAAAATTCACTTTATAATAAAGGTAGTGAAGTGGATCGATGTATTTGAAGTTAGGGGTGGCTAGGATGGTTGCAGAAAAGGAACGAGTGTTAATGGATTTAAAAGATGTATTTGAATATGCGTTTGACGAAATTTTTGTTACAGATGAGCAAGGGATCGTTGTGCGTGTAAATAGTACATGTGAAAGGCACTACCAACTAGCTGCAGAAGAGTTAGTTGGTAAGCATGTAAAAGAACTACAAAAGGATGGAATCTTTTATCCATCAGCGACATTAGAAGTGATTGAAAAAAAGAGGCCAATTGAACTCGTTCAAACTACAAAATCAGGAGAGTATTTACACGTTCGTACAAGGCCTGTTTTTGATGATGAGGGAAATTTAAGAAGAGTGATTAGTTATTCTCGCGACCTTACTGAACTCTATCAATTACGTCAAAAGGTAGAGGAAATGGATAATCAGCTAAAAACATATAAAAAAGAATTAAGAGAAACATATGAGCATGAAGGACTTATTTTTAAAAGTCTAGCTATGCAAAAAATAGTCGATACAATCAAAAAAGTATCTGTAGTGGATAGTACTGTTCTCGTTTTAGGCGAGACTGGAGTAGGAAAAAGCCGATTAGTACGCCATTTACATGAAGTGAGTCACCGTAAGAATGAAAGTTTCTATGAAATTAATTGTGCGGCATTGCCAACTAATTTAATTGAATCGGAGCTCTTTGGATATTCAGGTGGATCTTTTACAGGTGCGAATCGTGAAGGGAAAAAGGGACTATTAGAATCCGCGCATAAAGGAACTCTTTTTTTAGATGAAATCGGTGAAATGCCGATTGAAATTCAAGCGAAGCTTTTGCAAGTATTGCAAGAAAAAACATTTCGTCCTATAGGCGGAAGAGAATTAAAAAAAGTAGATGTTCGAATTGTGGCGGCAACAAATAGAGATTTAAGCGAGATGGTGAAACAAGGAACATTTCGGAAAGATTTATACTATCGTTTGAATGTTATTCCAATTGCAATTCCCCCGCTTAGGGAGAGAACAGAAGATATTTTGCCGCTTATTTATCATTACTTGCAGCACTTTAATAAAAAGTACGGACGTGATGTGAAACTAGCGCCGAGTACGTTACAAATGTTTGTCGGATATCCGTGGGAAGGAAACAATAGAGAAATAGAGAATGTAATTGAGAGAATTGTTATTACTGTCGATGATGTTGTAACGGTAGAGGATTTGCCACTCTCTATGCAAGAGGCTGCAGTTGAACAATCAGGGCAAAGTCTTTATAAAATGCTGGAAGAGGTAGAGAGAAATATTATTCTTAAAGCGTATAAAACGTATGGATCAAGTTATAAAGTGGCTGAGTTTTTGCAAATTAGTCAATCTGCTGCTACTAGGAAAATTAAGAAGTTCATAGAGGAGGAAGAAAACATTGGATAAAAAGGCGACTTTCGTGAGTATAGATAAAAAGGCGATGTATATAAATGGTGAGTGGATTACACTACAAGAACAAATTGAAGTAAATAATCCTGCGACGAAGGAAATATTTGCAACTGTACCAAAAGGCGGAGTAACAGAGGCAAAGCAAGCTGTTGATGCTGCGCATGAAGCTTTTAAAACGTGGTCTAAGTTAACGGCAGCAGATCGTGCCACGAAGTTAAAAAAGTGGTTTACGCTTATTGATGAAAATAAAGAAGAGATCGCAGCGATTATGACGAAGGAACAAGGAAAGCCGTTTGCAGAAGCGCTTGGTGAAGTAAATTATGCAAACAGTTTTGTTGAATGGTATGCAGAAGAGGGGAAACGCGTATACGGTGAAATGATTCCTGCTTCTCATCCGAATAAGCGCATTTTAGTTATGAAGCAACCAGTTGGCGTTATGGCAGCTATTACACCTTGGAACTTCCCAGCTGCTATGATTACGAGAAAGGTAGCCCCAGCGCTTGCAGCAGGCTGTACAGCCGTTGTGAAACCGGCAAGTCAAACGCCATTAACTGCATTGAAATTAGCTGAATTAGCCCATGAAGCAGATATTCCAAAGGGCGTAATCAATATCGTAACCGGTAGTGCAAAAGCAATTGCTGATACATGGATGGAAGATGGTCGCGTTCGAAAAGTGTCCTTTACAGGGTCAACGGAAATCGGGAAAGAGTTAATGGCTAGTGCGGCGCAAACGATGAAAAAAGTTTCGCTTGAGTTAGGGGGACACGCTCCGTTTATCGTAATGAATGATGCAGATTTAGATAAAGCAGTAGAAGCGGTGATTGGTTCGAAATTCCGTAATGCAGGACAAACGTGTATATGTACAAACCGAGTATTCGTTCAAGAAGAAGTATACGAAGTATTTGTAGAGAAGTTCCAAAAGGCAGTAGGGCACTTGAAAGTAGGAGACGGTTTCGGTGACGGAACGACTGTCGGGCCACTTATTGATGAGAATGCAGTTTCAAAAGTACAAGAACATATTGAAGATGCTATTCAAAAAGGTGGAACAGTTTTATATGGTGGTCAAAAGGTCGCAGAGTTAGAGGGACATTTCATTCAACCGACTGTAATTGGGTTGGCAAATGATACGATGCTTTGTATGAATGAAGAAACATTTGGGCCAGTGGCACCAGTTGCGAAATTTAAAACAGTTGATGAAGTAATCGAACGTGCAAATAATACACCATACGGTTTAGCTGCGTATATTTTCACGAAAGACATTAGCCAAGCATTCCAAATTAGTGAAGCGTTAGAGTACGGTATTATCGGTCTAAACGATGGTCTTCCATCAGTTGCACAAGCACCATTCGGTGGATTTAAAGAAAGTGGTATCGGCCGTGAAGGAGGCCATTTCGGCATCGAGGAATATTTAGAAATTAAATATATTTCATTAGGACTATAAGTAGTATACTAGAATCTCTATAAGGTAACAGAGAAGGAGATTCTAGTATGGTATATTGGCTATTATTACTTGTTACAATTATTTTTGAAGTAGCTGGAACAATCGCAATGAAACTATCAAATGGTTTAACAAAGCTCGTTCCAAGTGTACTTATTTTCGTATTTTATGGAATTTGTTTCAGCGTATTTGCTATCGTCGTTAAAAAGATTCATTTAAGTATTGCTTATGCCATTTGGTCTGGCGTTGGAACGTTACTTATTACAATCATTAGTGTGTACTTTTTTAAAGAGCATATTAGCTTATTCCAAGCATTTTGTATTCTCTTTATTGTTTTGGGTGTCATTGGTCTTAAGGTTTCATCGGCATCATGAAAGCTATCTTTTGTAGAAGATAGCTTTTTTCTATTTGTGCAGTTAGCAATTAATACGACAAAATATGACAAGAAAGAGTAAAGCGTTTTGTTATGATACATATGAAATATTGTCTTATGTGGAGGAAAGAGTATGTTAAAAAAGGTAAGTCAAATTGTTTTAATTTTTGGCATAGCTTTTAGTTTAAGTGCTTGCACTGAGACTAAAGATAGTAATGAAAGTAAACAAGAAGATGTTCAAGATAAAGTGTATAAAATAGGGGAGACAGTAGACGTAGATGGTTTGCAAGTAACTATCGATTCAGTTAAATTAGGATATCCGGATTATGATGAGAATAAAAAGAAAGAGGAGATTTTGGGGATTATTTTCAAAGTAGAAAATAATAGTAAAAAGGAAATACCTTTTGCATTTTATGAATTTGAGATTACCGATAAGAAAGGTACAAGATTTAAAGAATATAATAACCCTGATAGCTTTATTAGTAAAAAGTTAGCACCAGATGAAAAAATTCAAGATATCATGCTATTTGACGTAGCGAAAGAAAATACGTATATCGCTACGTATAGACCGGAGTTTACGCATGAAAATAGAACGATAAAATTTGAATTGAAACCAAATAAATAAAGAAACACATTGGATTATCCAATGTGTTTCTTTATGGTAATAAATTTAAAACGCCCAGTTACCTTTACGGAAGATAGGCTCATGTCTGCCATCAGCAGTAATACCGTCAATATCAAGCTCAGCTGATCCAATCATGAAGTCGTTGTGTGTGATACTAGCGTTTGCGCCGTTTTCAGCAAGTTCTTCTTTAGACATTGTTTTTCCGCCAACTAAGTTAAATGCATAAGCATTTCCGATTGCAAGGTGGCAAGATGCATTTTCGTCAAATAGTGTATTGTAGAATAAAACATTTGTGTTTGAAATTGGTGAGTCATGAGGTACTAAAGCTACTTCTCCTAAGAAGTGAGAACCTTCATCTGTTTCTACTAAATGTTTTAAAGCTTCTTCACCAGCTTCAGCTTTATAGTCTACGATACGTCCGTTTTCAAATGTTAACGTGAAATTATCGATAATATTACCTGCAAATACTAACGGTTTTGTACTAGAAACTTGGCCGTTTACACCTGTTTTAAGTGGCATTGTAAATACTTCTTCAGTTGGAATATTAGCCATAAATGGTACGTTCTTTTCATTTAAGCTACCAGCACCAGCCCATACATGTTTTTCTGGAAGTTCGATTGTTAAATCTGTTCCAGGACCTGTATAGTGAAGAGCTTTATAATGCTTTTCGTTTAAGTAATCCACTTTTGTATGTAATGTTTCATCATGTTCTTTCCATGCTTCTACAGGATTTTCTAAATCAGCACGAGTAGCTTTGAAAATAGCATCCCATAACTTTGCTTCTTGTTCTTCTGGCGCTACGTCAGGGAATACTTTCGCAGCCCATTCTTTCGTAGGAACAGAAATTACACACCAGCTTACTTTATCGGCTTGTACGTAATCACGGTATACTTTCATCGCTTCTCCAGCTACTTTATGAGCTGTTGCGATACGCGATGCTTCTACACCTTTTAATAAATCAGGGTTTTCTGCATAGATAGACATAAATGCAGCGCCTTCTTTTGCTAATTCTTCACGAGCATGTGCTTTCCAAGAAGGGAATTCAGAGAAAGCTTCTTCAGGAGCTAGATCGAACTTTAAGCGTGTTAACGTCTCATCATTCCAATCCACATATACGTGTTTTGCACCAGATTTATATGCTTTCTCTGTAACGAGGCGTACAAATTGTACAGCTTCAAGAGGTGCACTAATTGATAAAGTTTGTCCAGGTTGAATATTAACACCAACATTAACTGCAAGAGCAGCATATTTCTCTAACGTTTGTTCAAATGACATATGTATAATCTCCTTTAATTTGAAAGATTTCTTACTATATATAATACAAGAAAATTCTAAAAATATATATAAATATAAAGTAAAAAGAGAGCTCAAAATGTATTGAGCTCTTACATTTACTTAATTGAAGAAGCAAACTGCTCTACAGTCGTTGTATGGTGTATACGAACGCGCTTCATCTTTAACAATTCATCAGGTTCACCCTTCGTAATGAATTGCCCAGGCTTTGTCGTCGTCGCAAATTGATAATACTTCTTCGTTTCTGTAACAACCTTATCATCTACATGACCGAATGGATAAGCAATCGCGATAACAGGCTTACCTGTTATTTTTTCTAGTTTTTCTTTTGAACCTTTTAACTCTTCCTCATAGTTTGTAATTTTCGGTAAGTCTGCATGTGTTGCAGTATGAGATTGCACCGAGAAAATGCCGGAATCAACCATTTCTTTTATTTCAGAAGTAGACAATGCTCCTTCTACATCAACGTTATCAACAATCATATATTCTGTTGCTGCCGGTTTAAAAGTATCATCTTTTAGCTTTTGTAAAACGCGAAATGCATTCATATTATTTTTCATACCGTCATCAAATGTAACGAAAATCGGCTTATTTACTTTATTTATATCGCCCCAGCGTTCAAACGTTAAAAGCGTATAACCATTGTCTTTTAAATGTTTCATTTGTGCTTCAAAGTTAGCTGGTGATACGAATAAGTCTTTAATACCTTGACCATGATAATCATCGATTGCGTGATACATAAGAACAGGAACCTTTTGTTCGAAAGTAATAGTAGATTTCGTAAGCGGGATTGTTTTCCCATCTTCTTTCATTCCTGTTGCTTCAATTTGGAACTCACCGCGTTTTCCTTCAAATTCTTTTATGTCAAAAGGAAGTGTGAATTTTTTCTCTTTTTCTTTAGAAGAAAAAAATTTAGCACTTTCCTTGCCATCAGCTGTGCGCCAAATTTTATATTGTACTTCATTTAAAGAATCTTTTATGTCTGTAATATGAATACTTGTGTTTGTAGATTCGTGTGTAACTGCATTATATGAGATTTTACCTTGTTCTTGCACAGTCTCTTCTTGTTTCTTAATCCCTTGAGCCGTTTTCTCTTTTTTAGGTTCTGGACTTACATTGTTAGTATTACAGCCTGCTAGAATGGCAGACGTACATAAAGCAATTGCTGCGTATTTTCTCATGAAAATCACCTTCTATTGTGTAGTATGTTGCATATTGACATTAAAATCCCCACCGCTATAAGAGTGGTGGGGATATACCCTTGTTCATCATATCATTTGAAGAAAATGAGGGGAATATGATTTTTAGGAGGCTATTAAGGTAATAGATTAGTGACTTTGAATAGATGTATTTTTTTGTTTCTTATTAGAATTAATAATAATATAACCGACTACAAAGATAAGAGGAATAACGAAGACATAGATAGGCATTCCCCATACATAATAGCTTTTCAGCGTTAAGACTAGTAAATGTAAGAAATCGAAAATTGCGTGGGCTTTCATAATATCCTCCAATGGTTTTTTGAAAATTATAACATTTTAAACTTGTTATTTGTATAATATGGAAAGTGATTTAAGCTAATTTTAAAGTAAGAAGAAGACTTATTAATATGCAATTTCGCATACAGATATGGATTTTATTAAAATATAAAGATTTTATACTATAATAAAAACCGCTATAAAACTAAGTAAGAATAATGTATGGAGTGGAGAATAGAAATGAAATATAAAAAAATAATATATATCTTTTTCATTTCACTATTTATAGTTGGTTGCCAAAGTGAAGTGAGTAAAGCGAATAGTGTGGAAGAGTATATTCCCTTTCAAATTTATTATATCAATGTTTTTGGTTGCAATGGTAACTATTTGGCCATGTTTGTGTAAAATCCTCTTCCATATATGCAACTACTTCCTCTTGTTTTGATGGGTATAAATGACTATACGTATCTAATGTAGTTGAAACACTTGAATGACCTAGGCGTTGGGCTACTACAAGTGGATTGACGCCTTTATTTATTAGATAAGATGCATGAGAATGTCTGAATTCATGAAGTAGAATTTTTTTGCTGCCAGCAATATTTAAATAATTAGCGTATTTTCTGTCCAGGGTAGTTGTGGATACACAAGTATAAAACTTTCCGAATACAACATAATCATTTTTTAATGGTGCTTCTACTGTAGCATGATTTTTTAGCTCTTTCAATAAATTGATGATGTGTATTGGTAACATGATAATTCTGTTTGATGATTTTGTTTTTGGGTTGGTGACTTTTCCTCTATAAGTTGTTTTATTAATGTTAATTGTATTGTCTTCAAAATTTATATCTTCCCAAGTTAATGCCAATAATTCACCTTTTCTAGCACCACTATAATATAAGATGGAAAAGAATACTTTGTATAATGAATCGTCTACAACTTCGATAAATTGTTTGAACTCATCAAATTCCCAAAAGTTCATTCGTTTATTTGATTCTTTTTCAAAATTACCTGTAATTCTTGCTGGGTTATTCGTAAGACCATGAAATTTAATTGAAAAATTAAATATAGCAGATAGTACTGCGTGAATCTTCTTTAAATGTTTAGCTGAGTATGTATCTATAACTTTGTTTTGATAATTCATAATGTGTTTCGGTATGATATGATCTATCTTTATTTTTCCAAACTCGGGTACTAAATGGTTGTAAATAACATTTCGAATAGTAACTATGGAAGATTCTTTCCTCCTCTGACAATACCAATCAAAATAAACATCAGCAACTTGAGCAAACGTTAAGCTAGAGTTTGATTCTTTTTCAACTAACATTTTTGCTTCTGCTTCACGTGCTTCCTTTTTCGTTTTAAATCCACGACGTTTTACTTGTTTTTGAGTACCATCAAACTGACGTATTCTAACAACAAAGAAATATGTTCCTCGTTCTTTATCTTTGTAAACCACCATAGGAATCCCTCCTGTATATATAAAGATTGATAATTCGATTTATTGAGTAGATTATAACTTGTTTATTACCAAAAGAAAAGACGCTCAATATAAATCGAGCGTCACTCTTTGATTTAAATCACTTTAATTTTAATAACATATTACCTACATGAAAATAAAAATGTCGTTTAAAATAGCATACCATATTTAAATTCGAAAATACTCAAAAAATAAAATTCCCCACTAGGATTAGTGGGGAGATTGGTTAGGGAAACCAATCAGGATGATACAAGTAAGTATAAAATAATGATACCATAAAAATCATTTGACACATATTGAGAAAGTTCTAAAATTAATTATTATAATGTGATAACTAAATTTTAAATCGATTGGGTATGGTTATCAGGAATTGGATGGTTTCTACACTTAATTTTAGTAGAATATAATAAAAAAGAACCAATATTCATTAGAAATGGGAAAAATTATGATATATATTTATCGAAATATAGCAAATTTCTTGAGATTAATATTTATCAAGTTGCAATAGGTTGGAAGAGAATATAGGTTCGTGATAACATTTATACAGTATAGGGGTTTCTTTCAGTTTATTAGACAGAATAATCACAAAAAACAGAATAAATAAAAACATAAAACTCGTAGAGCGTGTGTTAGAGGCAATCGTGACACAATCACTAACACCGTTCATCCCTAGCTACTTTAGGACAAACATGTGCATCATACGAGTTTCTCGTCAGGGTAACACACTCCTAGTAATTTTAGAATGTGTCCTGAGCTGAGAAAATTAAAGCTAAGAGCTTTTATGTTATACCGGATGGAGGGAAAGTTACTTTGAAGTCGCTACATGTCGAAGTTTGCAAATTAATTGACAATAGACCTGGGTTAACATATGCGAGTGTTGCTGAGGCTATTGGAGTAAGTGCGCAGTACATGTCCAAATTTAAGAAAAATGGAACCATTAATTTTAGTGGTCTTTTAAAGTTGGCAAAAGTATTAAGCTTGCCTGATCAGAACTTTAGAATGACTATGAGTAATTTTTGTTTAAAAGTTGATACAACAGAATTAATTAAACAAGGCTTTGAATATGCAGCAATTACTAGAGATATTGAATTGTTAAAAAAGTTGATTGAGAAGTATCGAGATGACCGGGGGAGCATTAAGGAGTATATAGATGTATATGAAATCTTGTATAAATATATAGTAAATGAGATTGGTGGTAAATCATTAATTAAAAGCTTGCAAACACTACGGCAACCAACTGATTGTTGTTTGCGGATACTAATGGATATAATGAAATGTTATAATTATTATTTTTCTAAAGATTTTCCTATGATGATTGGACTGGGCAGAGAAGTAGAACAAAGTTTGAAGCATCTAAGTGGTGGCCGGAAAGATTTTATTTTGCATTGTTACTTTCACAGAGTGTATGAGATTTTAGCGCCTGTATACTTACGATTAAATAATCGTGATTTGACAAGAAAGTATGCTGCTGTGTTAAAAGGTTCAAATTTTTGCGCAAAAACTGTTTCTGATGCAACATATTTAATGGGTATGTCTTATTTACTTGAAGATAAACAGAAATGTTTGTCGCTATTAAAAGAAAGCTATGAATTATCAAAAGCTATTGGAGAGAAAATATTAGAAACTGAGGCACTGTATAATTTGAAAGTGGTTGAATTATACTATGAATTAGAAAATAATCAGTCAACTAATAACTTGGACGGAATAGAAAGATTGGCTTCGAGGTTCTATCAAAAAGAAAACGAAGATTTTATTGTATTATTTAAGGCAATTAGAGATAATTCTAATAAAAGTTTGCATAATTGTCTAAAGCAATTCTTTAGTCAAGGCAATTACTTTTTTTCTAGTTTAAGTGCAAGAGAGTTATATAAGCGGGGAGAAGATTCTGCTATAATTGAATGGATGATGGATTATCAATATGAGGTAGGGGGGAAGGATTTTGAAGAAATCAATATTGATAATGTCGCTAATGATGACTTTAATGGCAATGCCGTTTGTTACTAATCAAGGATTCGCAATGAAAGGCATTTATGAACCTTCTTATGTGGATATTAAGCCTGGTGGATAAACTAAAAAGAGCTACTTAGATAAATTTTCTAAGTAGTTCTTTTTGGTTTGTCAATGATTTTTGCAAAAAAAATTAAAATCGATTTTTGGCAAATCTTGAGACATGTATAAGGATTAGTAATAAAATTATAGAAAAGAGGCTAATTTACAGTAGGTGTTGAGATAATCGTTTATAGAGGAGATCAGATAATATGAATAAAGTAAACGCGGAAATGATTCAACAGGAATGGAAAAACGTAGAAGGAAAAATTAAAATGATGTTAGTACTAGAACAAATTTTTAGTGAAGATGAAGAGTTTATACATATGGTCAATAAAATTAAAACCATGATTAATACTCAATAATCATGGTTTATTTTTCGTGTATTTTAAGTAAGTCATCAATTAAATTTATAATCGTTTGCTTTGTTTCGGATGGCATATTATCAAGACGCTTCATAAGTTGAGCAGTTTCAGAATTAATATTTTCAGTTTGAAAAGAAGGCTCGGTTTGTAAACCTAATAAATAATCTATTGATACACCTAATACGGTAGCTATTTTATAGGTATTTTCTCTCGAAGGGCTTTTTCTATTCGTTTCGTATAAGGATATTGCAGAACGATTAACATGTAAAGCGTCTGCTAACTCTTGTTGTGAGATATTGTTTTTAGTACGAATCGCTTTGATACGGTCTCCTAATGTTACCATTACTAACACCCTCCGGTTAACTGAATTAAACATTTCTATGATTATAATAACTAAAATAAGTAAATGAAGCAATGCTTTTTTAGTAAAACCATTAAAGTACATAAAAAAGGTTTGCAGAAGAAAGTATTTTGTTATATGATGTTAACAGAAGTAACTTAGGGGGATGAAGATGAAAAAATTTGATGGTAAGAAGCTTTATTTATTAAGGAAAAATAAAGGTTTTTCACAGAGAGAATTAGGAGAGTTATTAGATTGTAGTCATTCTTTAGTTAACCTGATGGAAAATGGTAAATTGCAACCCACAACTGCGAAGTTATTGGGGATTTCAAGTATCTTTAAGGTTTCTATAGATGAGTTGTTTATTGATTTTTTTTAATTTTATAGTTAACAGAGGTAACTTAAACTGTAGAATCTAGAAATTATTTTTAAAAGGAGCGATTTCCATGCATAAAAACCTATACATCGCCAGAAAAGAGCAGCGTATGACACAAGAGAAAGCAGCAAATTTGATTCACATTGCACCGAGAACATATTTTGCTAAAGAACGCGGTAAAAGTGACTTCACTCTAAAAGAGGCTCAAAAACTAGCAAAATATTTCAAAACAACAGTGGACGAGCTGTTTGAGCAGTAAAGAAATCTATAAAATAGGAGGCTATTATTTATGAACCAATTACATAGCGTAAACCAATCGCATTTAGGATTATTTGAAGATGGCGTAGTTAGAATAATGGTAACAAACAGGGGACAAAAGGTTGTAAATGAGAGAGATTTGCATAAAGGGTTGCATGTAAGAAAAGATTCCTCTTCATGGATGAAAGATAGAATTGAAAAATACGAGTTTGTAGGAAAGAAAGACTTTTCCCTCGTTTGGGTGAAAAGTTCGAAGATACTTTATTGAAGTAGAGGAAAGGGTGAGCGGTAAGAAACAATCCAAACCACGCAAAAAATCAGTTAATCTCATATTTCGTCAAGAAATAGATATAGCAAAAACGTTAGCAAGCATGACAGGGGTAAAAGAAGGGATTGCATATGCAGTGGCAATGGAACGGGCTGAGCAGAAAACAGGTGAAGATTTTTCTTCCTATAAACGGTTGTTACCTGCAGCCACATATAAAACAGGATTCTTGAATCCGACTCAAATTGGTGAACAAATGGGAAAGAAATATGGGGAAGAAATACCGTATACACGAAAGGGACATAGTGGGTATCAAATTAAATGGAGTGAGAGTGTTAGGGATGTATGGGAAACTGAATGGGAATAGAATAATCCAAAAATTAGTAACGTTTTATCCACAATTCCGCTGGGGAAGTGGAGATTTGAAAGAGATAGAAAGTGAATCTAAATAACATATTAATATTATAAATAAACAAAATGATAATAATGAGAGTTCAAGGAAGAAATCCGTTTCGATTGAGAAAAAGAAAAAGCGATGCAGAAGGAGCGGGAAGGCTTACAATAACAAGATTCTATGGATCTTCTGGTAAGTTGGACTGTCCACACCTTACGAGTCAAGCTTGAGGAACTTTTTAAATGATGTTCTGTACGTGGTGTGTAAATGGGGGCATTTTACAATGACAGAAATATGTTTCATGTAAAACAAAAAAATACGACGTAGAAAGACAAAAAAAGAAGAGGGAGAATCGAAAATGATAGAAAACCCAATAATTATGAGGAATGGTTATGGAATGGGGGATTCACAAGAATATGAGCCCATTCCTTTTAAAGATATTTGCGGGAGTGATGTATTCCCAGATGATGATGTATTGATTTCTCCAGACGGAGAAGTTCTTCTGAGGGAGAACGCAGTGGTATATGTAGTCACGTTACTTGGATTTCAAGAACGACGAGGTGAATTGTAAATTGTGCATGGAACAGGTGCAAAACAAGATTGAAAATGAGATTGCTATTTTAAAGCGTTTCATCTCTCGGTATGAGCGTGCAAATGACTCCGAATCAATTTGTATGGTAATTGCCTACAGGTATGCCTTGCAGGCGTTTATAGAAGTGTATGAGTTAACAAAGCAGAAAGAGGTGACGCCGTTTTGAATGCTTCTATTGCAGAACTAGAACAGGCATTACTTGTACGCCAACGGAAGTTAGGTGAACACAGACGTGAATTAGAAAGGTTAATAGAAAAGAAGCCGATTGTGGAGAGGAATATTAAGGATACGGAACGTGAGATTTTTGACCTGGAAGCTGCCGTTTTTGTTCTGAAAAGTATGGAGGGGAGTGAACAAAATGGAAATCACCAACGGTGCTCAAATTACAAAAAGTAAAAAGACGAAAATCATTATTTATTCGAAGCCAGGTAACGGAAAGACAACGGTCGCTGGATTATTGCCAGGTAAAACATTAGTCCTGGATATCGATGGGACAAGCCAAGTGTTATCGGGGTATGACAATGTGGATGTAGCTAGGATTAATGGTGAACATCCACATGATAGTATCTTGCAATTTTATGCATTAGCAAAAGCAAATATAACTCAGTACGACAACATCTTTCTCGATAACCTAACGCACTATCAAAAGTTATGGCTGCTGAAGAAAGGTGAAAATACGAAAAGTGGTATGCCAGAATTAAAGGATTACGCTTTACTAGATAACCATCTTCTAAAGGTAGTAGAAACGTTTAACTCATTAGATGCAAATGTTATTTTTACAGC
This sequence comes from Bacillus sp. AF62, assembly GCF_050312695.1. NCBI lineage: Bacteria > Bacillati > Bacillota > Bacilli > Caryophanales > Bacillaceae > Bacillus > Bacillus sp. AF62. Next base: position 54,813 of record NZ_JBNPJZ010000009.1, read on the forward strand.
TTGGGAAACAACAAGAAATATCATTCATGATGATGGGCAGCAATATACACAATTCATTCCTGATATACGCGATAAGATTGTGAATCACATCATGGGAATTGTTCATGTTGTCGGTCAATTAGTGAAAAAAGCAGATGGGACAAGAGGATTTGTGTTAGAAGGGAATCAAAGCGTGTTTGCTAAGAATCATTTAGATACACGTCTCGGTTGCATACAAGAAGAATTAATCGTGTCATCCACAAACTAAAATACAGGGGGAAATAAATCATGAGTTTCTTTAAATTTGATGAATCAAATGCAAGTACAGGGTTTGAATTAGTTGCTGAAGGTAAATATGAAGCGGTCATTGTAAATGCAGAAGCGGGTAGAACGCAAGCCGGTAAGCCAAAACTATCTGTAGACTTTGAAATTCGTAGTGACGTACCGCAGAATCATCAAGGAGTGAAAGTACTCTATAACACATTTACGTTTGAACATGAGGTTTCTGTGAAAATCGTTAACTCATTATTAAAAGCATGTGGATTTCATAATAACCATGTCTTTACTTCACCAGAAGATATGGCGAAACAATTACTTAATAAAAATGTGAAAATCACAGTAAAACATGAAGAATACGACAAGGTTGTGGATGGCCAAAAACAAAAGCGTACGGCAGCAAAAGCAAAATATTATGACGTGTCGGACGTAAATCCGATAACCAGTGGTCCAGCAGTAACGGTGGGCGATGACATGTTACCGTTCTAAATAATTACATAGAGAGGCTGGTATGTGCCGACTTCTCTTTTTTATACCCTAAAAGGCAAGTGGGAGGAAAAAATGAAAAAGAATCCATACAATTTCAACGAAATTCCAACAGAATTAAAGGCTCTTCCGCAATGGATACTTTGGCGAAAAGAGAAAAAAGATGGTAAGGCAACTAAAATTCCCTATCAAGTTACAGGGGAGATGGCGCAGGCAAATAATAGACGTACTTGGTCAACGTTTGCAACAGCGGTCAAGTTTTACTTAGAAGGCAATTACGACGGTATAGGTTTCGTATTTAGTAGACAAGACAATTACATCGGAATCGATATTGATAAGTGTGTTGTGGCCGGAAAAACAAATACTTTTGCAACAGAAATTATCGATACAGTAGACAGTTATACAGA
>NZ_JBNPJZ010000309.1:0-257 GCF_050312695.1 Bacillus sp. AF62
GCGGAAGTAGTTCAGTGGTAGAATACAACCTTGCCAAGGTTGGGGTCGCGGGTTCGAATCCCGTCTTCCGCTCCAATTTTCAATATGACATGCCGGGGTGGCGGAACAGGCAGACGCACAGGACTTAAAATCCTGCGGTGGGTGACCACCGTGCGGGTTCGACCCCCGCCCTCGGCACCATATGCGCCCGTAGCTCAATTGGATAGAGCGTTTGACTACGGATCAAGAGGTTAGGGGTTCGACTCCTCTCGGGCGCG
>NZ_JBNPJZ010000310.1:0-254 GCF_050312695.1 Bacillus sp. AF62
CCTGTAGCTCCGGTTGCTCCTGTAGCTCCCGTTGGACCTTGAATTCCTTGCGGGCCTTGAATTCCTTGTGGGCCTTGAATTCCTTGGGGACCTGTCGCTCCGGTTGCTCCTGTAACTCCCGTTGGACCTTGAATTCCTTGCGGGCCTTGAATTCCTTGGGGACCTTGAATCCCTTGTGGACCTGTAGCTCCGGTTGCTCCTGTAGCTCCCGTTGGACCTTGAATTCCTTGCGGGCCTTGAATTCCTTGTGGGCC
>NZ_JBNPJZ010000311.1:0-253 GCF_050312695.1 Bacillus sp. AF62
GGGGCAGATTCGAACTGCCGAACCCGAAGGAGCGGATTTACAGTCCGCCGCGTTTAGCCACTTCGCTACCCCTCCGAAACTTACATGGTGCCGGCTAGAGGACTTGAACCCCCAACCTACTGATTACAAGTCAGTTGCTCTACCAATTGAGCTAAGCCGGCGTATTTTATTGAAATAAATGGTGGCTCGGGACGGAATCGAACCGCCGACACGAGGATTTTCAGTCCTCTGCTCTACCGACTGAGCTACCGAG
>NZ_JBNPJZ010000312.1:0-252 GCF_050312695.1 Bacillus sp. AF62
TGGTGACCCGTACGGGATTCGAACCCGTGTTACCGCCGTGAAAGGGCGGTGTCTTAACCACTTGACCAACGGGCCAATATGTATGGCAGAGAAGAAGGGATTCGAACCCTCGCACCGCGTTAGCGATCTACTCCCTTAGCAGGGGAGCCCCTTGAGCCACTTGGGTACTTCTCTGTATGGCTCCGCAGGTAGGACTCGAACCTACGACCGATCGGTTAACAGCCGATAGCTCTACCACTGAGCTACTGCGGA
>NZ_JBNPJZ010000313.1:0-250 GCF_050312695.1 Bacillus sp. AF62
ATGCAGGATATTAATCAAGATATTATTGATATTGGTGTGGAAAAAGGACTCTTTACCATCGTCTACGATAAAGAAATTGAGCCCAAACGTGTTATCAATTGGTTTTTAGACAAAGCAAAAACATACGATATTAAGCGTATCGCGATTGATAAATTCCGTTCTGTAGTCTTGAGGCCTTTATTAGAAGAAGCTGGTTTTAACGAAAGAGTTGAGGTAGTGCGACGCGGTCCGTATATCCACGCGATGCTAG
>NZ_JBNPJZ010000314.1:0-248 GCF_050312695.1 Bacillus sp. AF62
TCGGTAGCTCAGTCGGTAGAGCAGAGGACTGAAAATCCTCGTGTCGGCGGTTCGATTCCGTCCCGAGCCACCATTTTGAAGTCGCAAGCCGGCTTAGCTCAATTGGTAGAGCAACTGACTTGTAATCAGTAGGTTGGGGGTTCAAGTCCTCTAGCCGGCACCACTTTCAAAATGAGCCATTAGCTCAGTTGGTAGAGCATCTGACTTTTAATCAGAGGGTCGAAGGTTCGAATCCTTCATGGCTCACC
>NZ_JBNPJZ010000315.1:0-247 GCF_050312695.1 Bacillus sp. AF62
GGTGACCCGTACGGGATTCGAACCCGTGTTACCGCCGTGAAAGGGCGGTGTCTTAACCACTTGACCAACGGGCCAAAAATTTAAAAACTTTTCCAAGCTTCCAACCGGGCTTGAACCGGTGACCTCTTCCTTACCATGGAAGTACTCTACCAGCTGAGCTATGGAAGCATAATGGCTCCGCAGGTAGGAATCGAACCTACGACCGATCGGTTAACAGCCGATAGCTCTACCGCTGAGCTACTGCGGA
>NZ_JBNPJZ010000316.1:0-247 GCF_050312695.1 Bacillus sp. AF62
CGAAGTGGCTAAACGCGGCGGACTGTAAATCCGCTCCTTCGGGTTCGGCAGTTCGAATCTGCCCCCCTCCACCATTTACATAGGGGCATAGTTTAAAGGTAGAACTGAGGTCTCCAAAACCTCCAGTGTGGGTTCGATTCCTACTGCCCCTGCCAAATATATTTACACAACATGGCGGTTGTGGCGAAGTGGTTAACGCACCGGATTGTGGCTCCGGCATTCGTGGGTTCGATTCCCATCAGTCGCC
>NZ_JBNPJZ010000317.1:0-245 GCF_050312695.1 Bacillus sp. AF62
ATGGGGTATCGTCTTCCGCGTGCGGTTACATGGAGGGCACTTGGTTATTTTGCGGCGGTAGAAGCGGGGCTTGTAGCCTTCCGCTTCCTTCCTCCCTTTAAATGGATATTTTGGGATATGATCGATCAAGTTTGGCTCATGTATTATGGTGTGATTCCTCTTTTCTTAGTATGGGGCGCGGATAAATATAAAACAGATGGAAAATCACTTTTCTCTTTTGTTCGGTCCTGGGTCACATTTCGTTT
>NZ_JBNPJZ010000318.1:0-242 GCF_050312695.1 Bacillus sp. AF62
TATGCGCCCGTAGCTCAATTGGATAGAGCGTTTGACTACGGATCAAGAGGTTAGGGGTTCGACTCCTCTCGGGCGCGTTTTCTTTCGGGAAGTGGCTCAGCTTGGTAGAGCACCTGGTTTGGGACCAGGGGGTCGCAGGTTCAAATCCTGTCTTCCCGATACTTGTTTGGGGCCTTAGCTCAGCTGGGAGAGCGCCTGCCTTGCACGCAGGAGGTCAGCGGTTCGATCCCGCTAGGCTCCAC
>NZ_JBNPJZ010000052.1:0-55386 GCF_050312695.1 Bacillus sp. AF62
TTGCCCCCTGTACAATACAGAGTTCAATCCTTATTAGCTGCTTAAATATGTGTCCAACTTTTTGGGTCCAGTTCAAAATTGTAATAAACTATTAGAGGTTTTTAGGAAGAATACTCAAGATTTGAGGATTGAGTTTAAAACATATGAATCTTAGGTAGTTTGAATTGGAGATGTAAAATGAAAGCGAATAAAGTATTTGAGCGCGTATGTAATCTAATATCTGAAAAGTATTTAGATAATGGTTGGAAATATTCTAAGTCGGGTCATTGGATGAGTAAAAAAGATAAAAATTTCATTTATAAGGTATTCTTTTATACAAGTTGGAATAATATATCTGATAAAAATGTAGTATTTTATGGTGAATGCGCAATTCTTCCTTTAAAATCTAAAGATAAAATATTTCATATTAATACACGTCAGTGCAATGTACCAAGCAATCAGTTATATTGGAACATAGCAAATGAGGAAGAGTGGGAGCGGACAGTTAACGAATTCACCAATTGGTTAAATAGTGTATTTATGCCAATTGTAGAAAGGTGCACGAATGATTTGAACAACTTTGTAAAAGAGGTTGTTGAAAGGGGTTTTTATCCTCAAAAGGGTTATATGGTAGATATTAATTTTATATTAAAGCACGGGTCACGTGAATTGGCAGAGGAAGCTATCAAAAGATACTATGACAGTTTGGAAGAGTCAATAAAAAAAGAATTTAAAGATAACTATGAAAGTATGGTGTATGGTAATGAAGCAGTTAGTGCATATGGTAATAACATGATGAGAAATTACACCAATTTTAGAACTATCATAGATAATAAAATACGTGTTACTTTATAGTACATCAAATGGTTTGACTTAGTAAGCGATAATTGGTAATCCAATTATCGCTTTTGGTTTTAAATAAGGGTACGGGTAATAATTCTTCGAGTAAGGATGTTTATGGACCTTATTATGATGAGGCAAAAAAATTACACGAAACTAACCCTGATTGGTATCCTAATCCTGATGAATCTACCCTAGTAAAGGGTAAAGGGTAAAGAACTAAAGGAAACAAGAGCAGACTATCAAGCGTTGGTTAGAAGAGGGGAACTTGAAAAAGGTCACCATGTACAAGGTTTATCTTTTGGGGAAGAGAATGTAAGTTCAAATATAAAGAATACAGGAGAATCGACTATTCGTCGAGAGCAAATTGATGATTTGAATTTGAATTTTTATCATGAAATGGGTTATGGTAAAGAAAATGCTAAGGTACTAAAAATACATGAGAATGAAAAGGGGATTATTGTATTTGGTAATAATCCACAACATACTGAGGTTACTGTTTTTCAAAATAAAGTTCTGAAATGGCAACGAGAAAATGGAAAGAGATAATTTAATGAAAGTAGGTGCATTTATGGGAGAAACGAGAAATCTTATGAATAGTATATGGTTTGGAGAAAAAACAATTTTAGCTAAATCGGAAATAAAAGAAAAAATTTTAAAATCTTTAACAGAAACGGAAGTTTTATTTAACTTAATAGAATTATTTAAAACGGGGGATTTTACTCAAAAACCACTATTAGTTCAATTAATGAATCAGACTAAAGATGAAGCGGTTCTGAATTTATGTATTAGAGTATTTTTATCTGTCGCAACACATGAAGACTTAAGGGATTCAAATAATCTCCGTTTTCTTAGTGAGGTAACTGAAGAAACAGTAGACACTTTTGCATCAGCAGCCACAACCTCACTTTCTCTTGAGGTAATTCCATATTTATTGGCTTTACTTGAAGAGTGGGAGGAATTCAGTGATACACCTACTATTATAAGAGATTCAATTGATTCCTTTATTAATTTTGAAGATCAAATTGGTGAAGATGCAACTATAGATGAAATTGGAAATTTTTATTTTAAGTATTGTCAGGAGAAGGATACAAATAGTTATTATTTTCAACAGAATTTAGCTTTTCCTGAAGACTTAGCTAAAAAATTGATTCAGCGGGTTATGATTGCTGCTGATAATGAGGAGCAATTAAAAATGGAATTAATACCATCTTTATTATCAATTTGGACTGGTGAAAGAGTACCTGCGGATTACAACACTATTATTAGTGCAAGTAATTATAAAGATTTTATTGACTATATAAACGAACTTTCAAGTGAAAACTGGGAAAAGGGACAAAAATATTTTTATGGATATAAGCTTTAACTATAATAACCTATGAAAAACAAAGTATATGTGAAGTGGATAGGAAAAAATAATAGGGTGTTTGAAAATACATACTCTATGATGGTTGTACCATCATAGAGTATTATGTGCAATGATAGAATAGAAAACGAAGTACGAGCTTAGGTGAGATGATATTTTACTGGGCAATGAATATAAACACACGGTATGTATACTAAACTAACAAAATCGTACAAACTCGTAAGTTTTTACATAGTAGTTGTCACGGCATATAAAAGGTGCCATACTGTTTACTGCAAAACTTACAAATACATGTTACTTAAAAACATTTGAACTTAAAGCACTTGATTGTCAACTAAAGGAAACAAGTGCTTTTTTGCGTTTTAGGATAGAAATAGGTAGACACATTATAATTTTATAAGTGCACGAAGTATTAAATTTTTATAGATTGTAGTGGCGTTGTACAGTGTATAACGAGAGTGGAAGAAAAAATAAAGGGTTGTATTATTTTTTGAAGTCATCGTAAAGTACGTTTTAACGGAAGGACAAGTACGTGATGGACTACAAGCGCTATTGTCCGATATGGCGAAAGTATTAATACAACGAGAACTAAAGAAATATGAAGTAGATGTGAAGGCGATTGAACAATCTATAGTATTTACACATGATCCAAATGACTTTTTGGTGAATGGCATGTTAGAGCTATTAGACCAATATTAACGTCTTGAGAAATCTTTTTCGACAAAAAAATAATATATCCCTTGACAGTTACAAATATAACCGATATACTTCATATTAATTTCAAAAGAAAATATATTCTAAATATTAAAATGTGTTGAATAGGAGTAGTAAGGTCATGTATTTGTACAGAGAGCTATGGGTTGGTGCGACATAGTCAAATGACATCCTGAACTCGCCTAGGAGCAGTAAGGTGGAACGGAATCACATTCTTAGTAAATCTTAACGGTTAACCTTCGATATTAGGTTTGTAATCAAACGATTACTACTAAGGTGGATTCATAATGGAATCAATAAGGGTGGTACCGCGTTAAGTAAATGGCTTAGCGTCTCTTTAAATAGAGATGCTAGGCCATTTTTTTATTATATGGAAGAAGAAATGGAGGGTTTATTTGGATAGGTCTATAAAATTTATTTATTTATATAAAAAGATTTAATTAGGAGGAAAATGAGATGAAACAGACGGAGCAATGGACTTCGAAATTAGGTTTTATAATGGCAGCAGCCGGATCAGCAATTGGACTTGGTGCGATATGGAAGTTTCCTTATATCGCTGGGAAGAGTGGGGGAGGAGCGTTCTTTTTAATCTTTATATTATTTACTGTTTTAATTAGACTACCGCTACTTATAGCTGAATTTATGATTGGACGCAGTACGCAGAAACAAGCAGTTGGAGCATTTAAAAGCATCGCACCAAATACAGGATGGCACTGGATCGGACGCCTTGGCGTTGGAACGTGTTTTATACTACTTTCGTTTTATAGTGTTGTAGGTGGATGGGTATTAATTTATTTATTCAGAGGAATAACTGGACAACTGATTACTCCAGGACAAAATTACGGTGCGTTATTTACTGAAACAATTGGGAATCCCACTTGGGCTATTATGGGACATTTCGCTTTTATGTTCATTACGATATGGGTTGTATCAAAGGGTGTACAAAACGGAATTGAAAAAGCAAGTAAATATATGTTGCCAGTATTGTTCGTTTTATTTGTCGCTCTTATTATTCGTTCGTTAACACTTGATGATGCAATGAAAGGTGTGAAGTTTTTCTTACAACCAGATTTCTCAAAGATTACTTCGGAAAGTATTTTGTTCGCAATGGGGCAATCATTCTTTGCAATTAGTATCGGGATTTCAATTATGGTTACGTATAGTTCCTATTTAAATAAAAAAGAAAGTTTACCAAAATCAGCAATAACAATTGTTGGATTGAATTTATTTGTTTCTTTATTTGCGGGTCTTGCCATTTTTCCGGCCGTATTTTCATTAGGAATGGAGCCGACAGAAGGACCTGGATTACTATTTATCGTATTACCATCTGTATTTAGTCAAATCCCATTCGGTGGATTTTTCTTAACAGTATTCCTTGCACTATTTACATTTGCGACATTAACATCGGCATTTTCTCTACTAGAAACTGTTGTTTCAGCATTAGCAAATGGTGAACAAGAAAGAAGAACGAAACTATCATGGATCATTGGTTTCTGTATTTTCTTAGTAGGTATACCATCTGCGTTATCATTTGGAGTATGGAGTGATATTACGATTTTTGGAAAGAATATTTTTGATGCGGTAGACTTTTTATCTAGTAATATATTAATGCCACTTGGAGCACTATTTATTAGTATTTTCGTTTCATTCAAAATGGAGAAGAAGGTACTAGAAGCAGAGTTTTTTGTAGGTGGTAATTATGGAAAGAAAGTATTTACTTGTTGGGCATTTTTACTTCGATTTGTAGCGCCACTTGCAATAATTATCGTCTTCTTAAATGTAATAGGGATTATTTAACATTAAATGTTATAATATTCAGTAAAAAAGGGGAGGTGATGATCATAAAGGCAAATTTGATAGAAGCAGGGAGATACATGAATATTAGAGGGAAAAAGCTATACGTTGAAACGCATGGAAATCCTAAAGATAAACCAGTCTTATATTTGCATGGTGGACCAGGAGAGAGTTGTTATGATTTTTCATTTCATCAAGCGGAACGTTTAAAAGATTCTCTATATGTAATTATGATAGATCAAAGAGGTGTTTGTCGTTCAGAAAAAATTACTGAGGACGAAGCTTTTGGATTAAATGATTTGATTGAAGACTGTGAGGAATTAAAAAAAGTATTACAAATTGAGAAGTGGTCTATAATTGGACATTCTTTCGGTGGATATGTAGCATTGCTTTATGCGTCGATATATCCAAGTTCAATAGAGAAAATAATATTTGAAGGACCAACTTTTGATTTTGCATTAACAAGTAGAGCTTTGTTGCAAAAGACAGGGCATTTATTAAAAAAATATGGAAAAGAAGAAGTAGCAGAAGAGTCTCTTGCTTATTCATCTAGCAATGCTAGTTCAAAAGAGTTGTTAGAAGCTTATATAAGACTAAGCAATGAATTAGAAGAAAAAAGAATGGAGATTTACAATAATAAGGAAGATAGGACAGATGAGAGTTTATACAGTGATGAAGAGTGGGAAATATTTTCAAATCGTTCTCAAATTCATTTTAATAGATTAAAATTAGAGGGTGCATGTCATAAATCATTATTATATAAAATAAAAGAAGTACAGAATCCAATGTTATTAATTGTAGGAAAACATGATGTAGTAACGTGTGAAAAACAAATTGAAACATTTAATAAAGATGCTCAAAACGGTAAGTGTATCGTATTTGAAGAGAGTGGTCATTCACCTCACTATGAGGAAGCAGATAGATTCGCAGAAACAATTATTCATTTTTTGAAATGAAGAAAAGGGTGCTTCTATAAATGAGGGGCACCCTTTTTATATTTCTGGATAAGCGATTGTTATGTTAGGCCATTTAATTTGCCAATTCTTTTTTATAACTCTATTTTTGTACATATGTATACGTTCTTTTGTTTCAAGAAAATGAGCTGTTGGTTTCACTTGTAGTGAAAGTACATCTTCGATTCCGCATGGAGATGCTAATATAATATTGTTTTGGTCATCTAATGTAACTCCTAATGCCGTTGCTGTTTCAGGAAATTTAGAAATAGCATCAACAGAAGAAGAATATGGCGGCATGTTATTCATTACATGCATACGAGCTTGATTTTTTATTGACCAAGGGATAGTGGCATCCATATTCATTAGTTTCGTTTCTAATAACTTTTCATATGTTTCGTCTTTATGTAGACAATCGTAATAAATAACATCTACATCAGGCGTATCTGTTCTTATTTCGTAGTCGTGTAAAGTATCCCAAATTTTAGAACGAACAAAGCCGGCACAAACCCACCAATCAGGTAGCTCTAGTGATTTTGCCATTTGTAATACAGTCATCATCCATTCGTCGTTTTCTATTAAGCGAATGATATCTTGTTCTGTTTGTATAGTCATTTGTTATCTCACCTGCTTTTTTTAGAGTGTGGATTTAATTCATAAGCTTTATAATCCATGTGATCCAGTAAGCACCTGGTATGAATAACAGTTGAGCTAGTAATGTACCAAAAAGTCTAGAAATCATTAGCCAAGCATACATTTTACTCATTGCTTCAGCACCTTCTTCTGATTGAAGAGCTCGCTCTGTTAAAAGAGCAATACGTGGATCTAGTAGCACTGTTAATAAAATAGTAGCAAAACCATTAATAAGACCAGAAGCTGTAGTGGCTTTTGTTGCGAAAGCTGGAATTAAAAAAGAAGCATATAGTGCGGAAAGAACCCCCGCTGTATAAATTGCAGTAGCGAACATGTTAATAAGCATTATACGCTTTGGAATACCGCCGATACGCAATCTATGAATCATTTCTAACTTTGGAAAGCGGACATATTTTTTTGTGTACTTTAATTTTTGAATGTTATTCGTTTTCATCATTCGAATGAAAGAACCGTCTGTTTCAAAGTTTTGAATGACATATCCAAATAGTTTTGTCAAAGTTGGATACAGTATAATCGCAAGCAATGTACCGATAGAAGCAGATAATAGTACAAGACGTATAATATGCTCTAAATCAATAGAAGGATCTAGTTTTGCTTCGTCAACAATCCCGCCAAGTAAAAAGGCTTGTAGTAAGTTTGATGTTCTTGAAATGAGTAATACGATTCCTACGACGGATAATGCGACAGCAATCTTCTTTAAACGAACCCCGGCTAATCGAATACTATAAGAGCTTGTTTCAACTGCGTGGATCACAATTGTGAAAGCCATTATAAAAATTAACGTAATTGACATTTGTTTCACCAGTTTCTATTAAAATAATTGTAACTTTTTTACTGTATCATATCTATCGTATTTTGTAACTGAAAGTATGTGACATATGGAAATTGATTTTTCGAAAAAATAGATAATGATAGTATAATAGGGAGAAGTGGAAGAGATGTTAGCAGTTATTTATACAGCACATTAAGTGGAGGAATGAAACATGTATAAAACATTTCTATTTGATTTAGATGGAACTTTAACGGATCCGAAAGAAGGGATTGTAAACTCGGTTTTATATGCATTAAAAAAAGTAGGAATTGAAGAAGTACATGTAAGTGAGTTAGATTCATTTATAGGTCCTCCTATTCAGCAATCATTCATAGAGAGATATAATATGAGTGAAGGAGAGCTTGAACGTGCTGTTTTTTACTTCCGTGAGTATTTAAAGCAGCGTGGATTGTTTGAAAATAATGTATATGAGGGGATTCTGAAGCTCTTGCAACAATTAAAAAGTTCAGGGAATCGCATATTTGTAGCAACTTCAAAGCCCACTGTATTTGCGAAACAAGTTATAGAGCATTTTCAATTGACGAATTATTTCGAAGATATCATTGGAAGTAATTTAGATGGTACAAGAATAAAAAAAGATGAAATAATTGCTCATATTTTACAAACAAATGAAGAACTAAATAAAGAAGAAATGATAATGATCGGTGATAGAAAGCACGATATAATAGGTGCGAATCAAAATGGAATTGCTTCAATTGGTGTTTTATATGGCTATGGCTGTGAGAAAGAACTGACTGAAGTTAGTGCGACTTACATAGTGAAAGATGTTGAAGAACTGTATCATTTTTGTGTAGAAAAAAGTTTAATAAATTAGTAAATATAGATACTAGCAATCCCTTTTTAACGTATGATGAGGAATTCGTTTCTGTTTAAAGGGATTTTTCATATGTAATCGAATATTTATAATTAGACATTTTTAGCATGAAAAAATTGTATGAATAAGAGGAGGGATGTCAGAATTAAAAGATTAGTAGAAGTTTATCAATAAATTTTAGAATATTCTGTTTAATGGAGGGGTAAAATTGGAGTTAGTTATTATATTATTAGCACTAAGTTTACTTATGTTCGTAGCATACAGAGGCTTTTCTGTTATTTTATTCGCACCGATATTTGCATTATTTGCAGTATTTTTGACAGAACCTAGTTATGTATTACCTTTCTTTTCTAATATCTTTATGGAGAAAATGGTTGGTTTTATAAAGCTATATTTTCCTGTGTTTTTATTAGGAGCAATATTTGGAAAAGTAGTGGAAATGTCAGGAATTGCGGATTCTATTGCAAAAACGATTATTGAGTTAGTCGGTGAAAAACGTACTATATTAGCGATTGTATTAATGGGGGCTATTTTAACGTATAGTGGTGTTAGTGTGTATGTAGTAGTGTTTGCTGTTTATCCGTTCGCAGCTAAGTTGTTTCGACAAGCTAATATTCCAAAACGTTTAATCCCTGGAACGATTGTTCTTGGAGCAGTAACGTTTACAATGGATGCACTACCTGGATCACCACAAATTCAAAATGTAATACCTACAACATTTTTTAAAACGGATATTTATGCTGCACCGATACTTGGGATTGTAGGAGCAATTTTTGTTCTTACATTAGGTTTACTATATTTAGAGAGTAGACGTAAGAAGGCAAAAGCGGTAGGTGAAGGATATTTTGATTTTAATGACGGAAATACTGAAATGGCAGCATCTTTGCAATTAGAACAAAAAAATATGCCATTAATTAATAACATTGAAATCACAAGAGCACAACAACTTATTGCATTTATACCACTTATTTTAGTAGGTGTAATGAATAAAGTGTTTACTATTATGATACCGAAGTGGTATCCAAGCGGTTTTGATTTTTCTGCAATTGGTATGAAAGCATTTGGAAAAGTAGAATTAAGTGCAGTAGTAGGAATTTGGTCTGTAGAATTGGCACTTTTTATAGGGATCTTAACAACGTTATTATTATATTGGAAGCGAGTAGTAACAGGTTTCCAAGCTGGATTGAATACAAGTATTGGTGGAGCGCTACTTGCAACGATGAATACAGGAGCTGAGTTTGGATTCGGTGGTGTCATTGCAGCACTTCCAGGCTTCGCAATTATGAGAGATGGTATCTCTGCTACTTTCACAAATCCGTTAGTGAATGGTGCAGTAACGACGAATATTTTAGCTGGAATTACAGGCTCTGCATCAGGAGGTATGGGAATAGTATTAAGCGCAATGGGAGATAAATTTATTGCAGCGGCCAATCAATTTGATATTCCATTAGAAGTTATGCACCGTATCGTATCAATGGCATCAGGAGGAATGGATACACTACCGCATAACGGGGCTATTATTACTATTCTTACAGTAACAGGATTAACACATAAACAGTCCTATAAAGATATATTTGCTATCACAATTTTGAAAACGGTTGCTGTATTTTTAGTTATCGCGTTCTATACTTTAACAGGACTCTATTAAAAATTCGAATCGTAAAGATTCATCAAATCGATAATTTATATCATAAAATATTAATTAGGATAAGAAGGGGTGGAGTACTTGCAAGAAGTTTCTGAGTTTCGTATGCCAAAGTCGGTATTATATGGAAGGAATTCGCTTGAAAAACTGGGGGAACAATCAAAAAAGTTAGGGAAAAGAGCTTTTATAGTTACTGATACAATTATGGAGAAATTAGGATATGTTGAAAAGTGTATACAACAACTAAATAAGAAAAGTATTACTGTTAGTACATATAATAAAGTAGATGCTGAGCCTACAAATATACACGTGTTAGAAGCGTTATCTCTTTGTAAAGAGGAAAAGTGTGATTTTATTATCGGTATTGGTGGTGGAAGTTGTATTGATGCTGCGAAAGCAGTAGCGGTTTTATATACAAATGGTGGAGAAGTTGAGGATTATGTCCAAAAGGATATTGAAATAGAAAACAATCCACTACCACTTATTGCAATTCCAACAACTTCTGGTACTGGATCGGAAGTTACAAGTGTAGCAGTAATAACGAATAAAAAAACAGATGTAAAAATGATGATGAAGCATCCTAGTTTTATACCGAAAGTAGCAATTATAGATCCAGTTTTGACAAGTTCATTACCAACACAAATTACGGCAGCAACAGGAATAGATGCATTATGTCATGCGATTGAAGCGTATATTTCTAAAGTTTCACAACCACTTACAGATGTACTTGCTCTTTCAGCTATTGAAAGTATTATGAAATATTTACGTATAGCATATGAAGATGGACGTAATATGGAGGCAAGAGAAGCGATGATGATTGCTTCCTTACAAGCTGGAATTGCATTTTCTAATGCATCAGTTACATTAGTTCATGGAATGTCAAGGCCAGTGGGAGCATTATTTCATGTACCGCATGGAATATCAAATGCCATACTATTACCTACAGTGTTAGAGTTTACAAAAACAAGTGCAATGAAAAGGTTAGCAAAAATTGGACGTAGTTTAAATAAGGATTTGTATTCGAATTCTGATGAGGAAGTAGCAGACTACACGCTTGGTGAAATAAAAAAACTTTGCTTTGATCTTCGTATTCCAAATTTAAAAGAATACGGAATCGATGAAATTGAATTTGAAAATGCTATTTCTAAAATGGCATCAGATGCAATTGAAAGTGGTAGCCCAGCTAATAACCCACGTGTTCCATCATATGATGAAATCAAAGAGCTGTATCGAGAGTGTTTTAATTATAAGTATAAAGAATTCATAAAAAAATCAGATTATTAATTTCGGAATATTCTATAAAAATTCCCTTGGAAATGAAAGTAGAATTATTCTTTATTATTTCCGTATTTTCCGTTAAAACAAGACTTTATATTCCAAACTTAAAGTCTTGTTTTATTATGTATAATATACATAATAAAACATTGTTATTAGTTTTATAAAAATAGTTTAGGTAGGTGTTTGTATGAAAACGATAGGTCTTATAGGTGGTATGAGTTGGGAATCAACTTCTGAATATTATCGAATTATTAATGAAGAAATAAAAGAGAGATTAGGAGGGCTACATTCAGCAAAATGTTTGATTAATAGTGTGGACTTTGAAGAGATTGAAAGATTCCAGTCTAGAGGAGATTGGAATGGAGCAGGTGAAGTTTTAGCGAATGCGGCGTATTCATTACAGAAGGGAGGAGCAGACTTTATAATCATTTGTACAAATACAATGCATAAGGTAGTTGGAAAAATAAAGGAGAAAATTGATATTCCAGTCTTACATATTGCCGATGCAACTGCAAAAGAAATTAAAAGAAAAGACATTCAAAAGGTTGGTCTGCTTGGAACTAAATATACAATGGAGCAAGATTTCTATAAGTCACGTATTGAAGAGCATGATATAAAAGTAATAGTACCATCAGAAAAAAATAGAAAAGAAATAAATAAAGTAATATATACAGAATTATGTTTAGGAAAAATAGTATCTCAATCTAGAGAATATTATAAAAGAGTCATCGAAGAGTTAGTGCAAAAAGGAGCACAGGGAATCATATTAGGTTGTACAGAAATAGGGTTATTAATAAAGCAAGAAAACGTATCTGTCCCGATATTTGATACGACTCATATACATGCAATTGAAGCAGTCAAGATAGCTCTAGATAAATAGATTATAATTATATTATGTAAACTTAATTCATATATCTGGAAAACATTCAGAAAATATTTTATAATGTAAGTGGTTACATTTAAGGGGGAATGCGTATGTTTTCAGTTCAACCAATCGCATTTGTACATAATGAAAGAAAGGAAATAAAAGATGATGAGTGGGGAGAAGTAAGATCCCGTATAACTTTAACTGAAATGTATGCAGAAGAAAGTATACAAGGGATTGAAGATTTTTCCCATATTGAAGTTGTTTTTTATTTTCATAAAGTAACTGACGAGCAAATTCAGTATTTTGCTAGACATCCTAGAAATAATAAAGATTATCCTGAAGTAGGTATTTTTGCACAGCGCGGAAAAAATCGCCCGAATCGCATAGGTGTAACAATTGTAAAGGTGATCAAAAGAGAAGGTAAATCAATTATTGTTGAGGGATTAGATGCTATTAATGGTACTCCTATATTGGATATAAAACCAATAATGAAAGAGTTTATGCCGAAAGAAGAAATACACCAGCCTAAATGGGCAACGGATATAATGAGACTGTATTGGAAGGGGAATGGAGTAAAATGAGAATATATGAGGCAACAATTGCAGATTTAGATGGACTAGCATCAGTTTTTAATAACTATCGCATGTTTTATAGGCAGGATTCTGATTTAGAAGGTGCAAAAGTATTTTTACGAAATCGAATTGAGAGAAAAGAGTCCGTTATTTTCGTAGCAGTTGAAGACGGCGAATATATTGGGTTCACACAACTATATCCATCATTTTCTTCCATTTCAATGAAAGAATTATGGATTTTAAATGATTTATTTGTACAAGCGGCGAAGCGTGGAGCCGGAACAGGTAAAAAATTATTAGAAGCTGCTAAAGAATACGCATTAGAGAATGGAGCAAAAGGTGTAAAATTGCAAACAGAGATTGATAATTTATCAGCACAACGATTATATGCTGAAAATGGTTATTTGAGAGATAATCGTTATTTCCATTACGAATTAACGTTTTAAAAAATTAAGTTGAAAGAGACATTTTCAAGAAAAAGAATTTCTTTGTAATGAGAAATTCTTTTTTATTTTTGCCTAAATTAAACATGACGAAAACGATATTTATTTATTGTTAAACGATAAATAATATGATAAAATTATGTTATCATTAAAAAAATGAGGTATTGTAAATGAATCTTAAACGAAGTTCAACAACGTTCTTAAAAGTAATTATTTTTCTTGTTGGAATTGCAGTACTTGCTTTATGCATATTTTTAGTGCCGGAAATGGCGAATTTCGCAGCAAATTTGTATCCTAATATTGCTCCGATGAAATATCTTGTTTTCATTGTGATGTATGGAGCAGCTGTGCCTTTTTACGTTGCTCTTTATCAGGCTTTCAATCTTTTACAGTACATTGATGAGAACACAGCGTTCTCGGAATTATCTGTAAAGGCGTTAAAGAATATAAAGCGCTGTGCAATTACAATCAGTGGTTTGTATGTATTAAGTTTGCCACTTTTTCATTTTATAGCGAAAAAAATGGACCCTCCTATTGGGTTAGTGGGACTTATTATCGTTTTTGCTTCGCTCGTTATCGCTGTTTTTGCTGCTATTCTTCAACGCCTTCTACAAGAAGCAATTAACATAAAATCAGAAAATGATTTGACGGTCTGAGGTGGCGGATATGACAATTATTATTAATATTGACGTCATGTTAGCAAAACGAAAGATGAGTGTAACGGAACTTTCGGAGAAGGTTGGAATTACGATGGCGAATCTTTCTATTTTGAAAAATGGGAAAGCAAAAGCGGTTCGTTTTTCAACATTAGAAGCGATATGTAAAGCTTTGGAGTGTCAGCCAGGGGATATTTTGGAGTATAAAAACGATGAGAATACTCAATAAAAAAAGATAACAAATGTAAATAATAGAAGTCAATAAAGAAGGGATAGCCACTAAGCTATTCCTTCTTTACGTTAATTGCTGTTACTAATAAAAAATAAAATTTGAATTGCAATGTTTGCTTATCAAAAGGGAACTTGCTACCTTTTGAGGTAATCCGTTTTGTGGAAGACAATTATTTGCCAAAAAGGCTATTTTAACTATGTTTTAAATTATTTTGAGTGCATCAAAATCTTCATTTGTATTATAGTTGATTTAAAACCCAGTTTGTTGCATCTTCAAAGTTATCTGCAATGTAGTTTGGTTCAATATGTGCCCATTTGTCTCGGTACGTATGCAAAGCATCATACCCAGCGCCTGTTCGGACTAGAATCGTAGTTGCATTTACTTTTGCTCCTGCAACAATATCAGTCCAGCGATCACCAACTACAGCACATTGTGTTAAATCAAGCCCATGTTTTTTTGCTGCTTTAAGCAGCATGCCTGTACTTGGTTTACGGCATTCACAACCATCACCGTGTTTATGAGGACATACATAAATATCATCAAAACCGAAGCCTTCTAATTCTTGTACAAAATCGGCTACAGTTGCTATTCCATCTGCGATACCAGGTTGATTTGTGAAAGAGAAAATTTTTATATTTTTAGCTTTTAGTTTTTGCAAGGATGTTTTTGTGAATGGAAATAATGTAAAAGATCCTGGATAATGTATTGTAGTGTCACCACCAATTGTACCGTCACGATCAATGAAAATTGCTTTAATGTTTGTCATAGTTATAGTCCCTTCAATTATAAGTAGTTTAAAAATGTTTTACAAATCGGTAGCCATTTACTGCATATCCTAATTTTTTGTAAAAAGGATGAGCTTCTACTCTTTTTGTTCCACTAACTAGCCATGTGCCAATGCAATTATGTTTCTTTGCTAATTGCTCTGCATAATCCATCAATACTTGTCCAATGCCTTTCCGTCGTATGTTAGAATCGACGCTAATAATTGAAATCTCTCCATAACGTGTTACATCTTCTAAATTTTCACGTATACGAAATCCAAGTAATCCAAATATAGCTTCTTCTTCCTCGTAAACATATAAAAAATCAAACGGACTCATTTGTACGAATTGTAATCGATTGTTCATATCTTCATAGGAAATAGAGGAACCTTTTAATTCTTTCGTTAAAGAACAAAGTGCGTCTATATCATCTATCGTTGCTTCACGAATTTGAAAAGACATATTATCCACCCAAATAAAATGTAATCAAACATTTAATATTCTGTTAAAAAATGTTTTTTCCTGCTATGAAAATAAATATTTTATAATGATATATAGATAGTTATATGTTATTCTTTTCCTTGATTGTATTGGAAATGGAAAGAGGGGAAATGCATGTTAGAAGTAAATATCCGCTCAGCCGGATATGAAATAGGCGAAAAAATAATTCATGATATAGCTTTTTCTATCGAAAAAGGTGAACTAGTTGCTCTTATTGGAGCAAATGGTGCTGGGAAGAGTACGACGATAAAAACGATGCTCGGATTACTTGTAAATATGGACGGTGAAATATCATTCGGTGAAAAGAAAAATCCGTATGCATACGTGCCAGAACATCCAACATACTATGATTACTTGACGCTCTGGGAACATATTGAATTATTAATGGCTGCTCGTGGAAGTGAAATGGGAAGCTGGGAAGAACGAGCGGAACAATTATTACATACTTTTCGAATGGATAAGCATAAACATGAGTATTTATCAAAGTTTTCAAAAGGTATGAAACAAAAATCGATGCTAATATTGGCGTTTTTAACTGAGCCAGATTTTTATATCATTGATGAACCCTTTATCGGTTTAGATCCAG
Source organism: Bacillus sp. AF62 (assembly GCF_050312695.1). Lineage (NCBI taxonomy): Bacteria > Bacillati > Bacillota > Bacilli > Caryophanales > Bacillaceae > Bacillus > Bacillus sp. AF62. The sequence continues at coordinate 15,492 of NZ_JBNPJZ010000052.1, forward strand.
TAGCTACGAAAGAGTTTTTAAGTTATTTATATAAAGAAAAAGAGCGCGGAGCAGGAATTTTACTTTGTACGCACGTATTGGATACTGCTGAAAAAATTTGTGAAAGATTTTTACTCATTTCACAAGGTACATTAGTCGCAGATGGACATTTAGAATCTATTCAAATGTTAGCGGAAATGCCGGGTAGCTCATTACTAGACTGCTTTGATGTAATCGTAAGGCGTGAACAACATGATTAAACAACAATTTTATAAAAGATTACGCCATGAGCTTCAGCGGAAGTGGAAGTCTATACGTTCGGTAACAGATTGGACAGTCGCATTATATATTATTATACCAGCACTTATATTTATGGGAATCTATTATAGGTCACTATGGATAAATGAATTATCAACGGAAGAGACGATTTATTTCGGATTAGGATTACTCGCATTTTATCTAGTAACATATCCGAGAGGAGTTCGTTCATTTTTTGAGCAAGCGGATAGTTTATTTTTAATTTCGTATGCAACACATATGCAAAAATTAGTCCAGTATGGCATGATGTACACATTTGTTCGAATAGCGATAACGAATATAATATTAGTCGTTATTATGTTACCGGTGTTGATGAAAAGTATCGGAGTAACAGAGATACAAGTCCTATTATTTTGGGTATTCTTTACTATATTTCGATTTATGATGTCGTTGTTAACGAGATTTATTCATGTACATGCGGAGAAACGATGGGTTTTATGGATTGTAAAAAATGTAGTATTTTCTATGAGTGTGTCCTTTTTTGGAATTAGTTTATTTTTTATTTATAAAAATCCATTTTATTCAATTCTATTTATCGGTTTAGTAATTTTCTTAAGTAGTGTATTAGTAAAAGCGAAAATGAATTATAAAAAGTTCTTTTTTAAAGAAATTGAGAAAGAAAAGGAGGAAAGCATGCGCTGGACGAGCGGAATTATGCAAGTTGGTGGTCATGCGGCTAAACCGAGTAGTTCGAATAAAAAACCGTGGATGTTTCCGTACTCTAAAAGACTTTTAGGAAAAAAAGCTGATTCTCGTATTGTCGAATCTTTTTTGAAAGAATTTTTCCGTACAAGTACTGCACGAATATTTTATATTCAAATTGTATGTATCAGTACTGCAAGTATAATTATGACTCCTAGGTGGATTGCAGCTATTGTTCTCGTATTTGCTGTAGTTGCAATTTCTCGCTATGCACGTGATTATTGGAATGAATTTACGAATAAGATGTTTCTTCATTTATATTGTGATGAAGGGAACTTACTTTTGTTAAGATGGAAGGCAAATCGTTATTTACTACTACCAGCAATACTTTTGTATGGAATAGTTATACTTGCCCAGTTTTATTTATTGCCAGCTGTGATTGGTGGCATTATTTTTATTTTATTAATTGTATGGATTGTATTTTTACCATTAAAAAAGAGCCATTGACGGCTCTTTTTCTAGTCTGTAACACATTGATAAATAAAATATACTAAAACGAGTATGCTTACGGCGGAATACATGACATCTAAAGTCATCTGATCGCCTCCTTATTATTGTTGTATTTTTATTGTATGAAACCTTACAATTTCATATTCAAGTGAAAAATATGTGAACGTTAACAAAATTGTAAAGTGCAAAAATTACAATCATTTTGTATAATAGAAGAAACCACCGTTATATAAAAAAATAATGAGTGAAAGGGAAGGGAACATAAATGCCAAATTGGTTTAGAAAAACCTTAGTCGCATTAATTACCGTATTTACATTTGGTTTAGTGACGCCTCCTTCCATATTACTTGATAATGCCAAAGCTGCGGACAAGCCTACGAGCACAGCTGGGCAACAAAGTTTGGAGAGCACGTCCTATACATATGAAGAAACGAATGACAGGTTAACCACCGATACTTTTATTACTTATGCAATGCAAGAAGCAGAAAAGCAGTCGATGCAAAAGTTTGGTACTAAAATTGGTCCAGTAATTGAAGATGAGTTTAAAGATGTAATATTACCGAAAATTGAAGAGGCAATTGCTGAGCTTGCTAGTGATGTACCAGAAGATTCACTACAATCATTAGCGATTTCTCAAAAACCAGCTGGTGGAAATAATGAAAAGATTTTTCACGTCTACGATACGAAATCAGGAAATGATTTATTGCGTTTCCATGTAAGAAGAGATCATCCGCCGCAAGATGGTTATTATTTTAATTTCCATTATCACCGTTTTGATGATGGATACTCTGGACATCATGAGTTAGGAAATATTTATTGGAATACGAATGTACCGCCGAAATGGTTGTCTTAAAAAGAACAAGAGAAAATCTTGTTCTTTTTTATTTTTATAGAAGGGACAGACAACTATGTTGTTGAATAACATAGGTTTAGAAAAAAGAAGCAAAAGGAGTATGGAGATGCAAAAATATATTGTTTTTGACTTTGATGGCACATTAGTAGATTCACAAAATATATTTGTACCGATTTATAATCAACTTGCTGAAAAACATGGGTATAAAGCAGTAAAGGAAGACGAAATTGAACATTTACGTAAATTAACGATGACAGAGAGATGTAAACAACTCGATGTACCACTGTATAAATTACCGATATTAGCTTTGGAATTTTATAAATTGTATCAGCCTGCTATAAAAAATCTTGTTTTATTTCATGGGATGAAGGATGTATTAGATGAACTACATAAAACAGGATACGGTATTGCGGTCATATCATCTAACTCAGAAGAGCATATTCGGGCGTTTTTGCACAATAATGGTATCGAAAATATTCAAGAAGTGTATTGTTCTAAAAATTTGTTTGGTAAAGATAAAATGATAAAAAGATTTTTAAAATCGGAAAAGATAACAGAGCAAGATATGTTATACATTGGTGATGAACAGCGAGATGTAGCAGCTTGTAAAAAGGCTGGGGTGAATGTAATTTGGGTATCTTGGGGATATGATGTTATTGAAACAGTGAAAAAAGACGCACCCGATTATATGGTTCATAAGCCGATGGAAATTGTGCAAGTAGTACAAGGAGTGTATTCATCATATTGAATTTTGAGTAGCAAATTTAGAGGAATCCATTTCTTTTTATAGTAAGCTGTTTTCAATAATTGGATGGAGAAGATTAAATGAAGTAGCATATAGCACGGGAGAAAGTGAAATATAATTTAAAGAAGTAGATGAGGAAATCGTAAGGACGTTAGGTCCTAGACATATTTGTTATCAAGCTATTCATAGAGAAGTAGTTGATGAAGTAGTAGATTTTCTTTCTAGTACGAAAGTGAAGGTAATACGTAGTCTAATTGAAATGAATCATTATTCAGAAGGGTACTATACGATTGATTTTTACGATCCGAATGGATTTATTGTAGAAGTAGCCTATACACCAAATGCAGAAATATAAGGGGAATAGATATGAAGATAATTACAGCACGGCAAAACAATATACAAATTGTAAAAGATGCAGCGAATATTGAAGAAATTTCTAAAGGTTTCTCTCCAGATAAGAAATATGTAATTACGAATGCAAATAATGAAAAATATTTATTTCGGACAGGAGATATAAAAGAGTATGAAAGAAAGAAAATAGAGTTTCAAATTTTAAATGAAATGGTAAAACGTAACGTACAGGTACAAAGGCCAATTGAAATAGGTATATTGGAAGAAGGTGTATGCTATAGTATTTTTTCATATTTAGAAGGGGAAGATGCGAAGAAGCTATTGCCTACGTATTCACCAAAAGAACAATATGATATTGGCATAGAGGCAGGAAAAGATTTAGCAAAAATGCATACATATGAAGCTCCTAATGATATACTTCCATGGCATGAAAGAGCAATGAAAAAACATAGTAAATATGTAGAAGCATACAAAACATGCGGAATAAAAATAAAAAATGATGATAAGATTATTAAGTTTATAGATGAAAATGAAATGTATGTAAAGGATCGCCCAAATCAATTTCAACACGATGATTTTCATTTAGAAAATATAATTGTACGGGATGGGAAATATGTAGGTGTAGTTGATTTTAATGGTTATGACTGGGGCGATCCACTGCATGATTTCGTGAAAATTGCACTATTTGCAAGGGACATTAGTATTCCGTATTCAATCGGACAAATAGAAGGATACTTTAATAGGAGAATACCAGAGGAGTTCTGGAAATTATATGCGGTGTACGTTGGCATGACAGTTTTCTCATCAGTTGTCTGGACATTAAGAGCAGCACCACATATGTTGGATGATATGTTAGAGCGTCTTCATATTGTATTGGAAGATCATAAAAACTTTGAGTTATCAAAACCAAGTTGGTTTCAACCAGATAAGATTGATATGAAATAGAAAAGGTAGGTGTGATTCGCACCTACCTTTATTTTTTACCATCAAAATACTTATTTAATTTTCTTAAATGTAAGTGGCTGAGTACTTAATGTGGCTGGTACATGTAACTGAAGGGATGGGAATTCACCTCTTATATTCATTTCATAAGCGAATAATAAACTCATTTTCATTTGGAATAAGTCAACTTTTGCAGAGAAGATGTCGTAATGATGACGCCCTAATTGAATATCCATTTCCATAAATTGTACATATAACGAATCATCGCGTTTGTATACTTGTAATGTTCCATATGCAGGATGTTCAAAAGTACCAGTATAGTCCTCTAACTTGTGCGAAGGTGTAGTCCCTTTAATTTGTTCAGGGAGGGATTCAGTTGCTTCTTTCATCATTTCCTTCATTTTTTCAGTATCTTCTACAGCACGTTTATGCCAATCAATGGATTCAAATTCAAGTAATTCATCATAAATTTGATTAGCCAGATAAGTAGGAAGTAATGTTCCTCCAGCATTCGTTAAAATGACAAGGCCTATGTTTTCTGTTGGTATGAATGAAACAAGCGCTGAAAATCCATCGATATTACCGCCATGATGAATCACTTTTTTACCACGATAAGCGCTAATAAACCAACCAAGGCCGTAACTATTTAATGGAGATTCAGGGAGTGATAAAACCGGTTGGTCTGGAATTGAATTGTGTGGTGTATACATTTGTTGTAATAATTCAGAGGAGATTAATTCATGATCTCCAAATTTTCCTTCATTTAAGTGGAGAAGTACCCAATTTGCCATATCTTCAATTGTAGAATTAATACACCCAGCAGCGCCGACTGTATCGATGTTGCGGAATGGAACTGCTTTTATTTCACCGTCATTTTCAATGTAAGGTAAAGCATAATCATCTGTAGTTTGTGAATCGTTAACAGAGAAGTTTGTATGTCTCATATTTAAAGGTTCTAAAATATGTTCTGTAGTGTATTGCTCCCACGTTTGATTTGTAATGTTTTCAACAATGTAGCTAATTGTTGCATACATTAAGTTGTTATATAGAAATGCAGTCCGGAACGGTGCATCAAGTGGTAAATGTTTTATTTTTTCAACGAGATCTTTTCGAGATAACGAAGAACTGTACCAAAGAGCCTCATGACGACTCACTCCAGTTCGATGAGAAGCTAAATCTCGTCCTGTAACTTGTGAGCTAGCAAGTAGTTCAGATAAAGTAAAGTTAGGTATATAAGACTGGATAGGGGTATCCCAATTAAACTTTTTTTGCTGTGCTAACAAGCTTAATGAAAGTGTGCCAAACGCTTTCGTTGAGGAACCGATTGCGAATCGAGTATTCGGTGTAACAGCCTCTTTTGTTTCTATATTACGATAGCCGAAACCTTCTGAAATAATAACTTCACCGTCTTTTATAACAGCTACAGCAGCACCAGGAACATTTAAATCCTTCATCATTTTTTCAACCGCTGTTTGTAAAGAAGTCATAACAGGCGTTTCAATTTTAGACATACTTCTAACCTCCAAATATAAATTTTGTTCTACCGCACTATACTTTCGGTAATAGAAAATGAAAACCTTTTTAAATTTGGAAAGTTAATAATTTTGTAAGAATTAGCGGAAGAAATTTTATTAATTAGGATTATTAAATTTACCATTTTTCATGTTATGATAAATTGCATATACGATTGAAAGAAGGTTTTCCTACATATGAAACATGCTGAAAATGAATACTTAAATTTATGCCGCCATGTAATGGAACATGGTACGAAGAAAGAAGATCGTACAGGGACAGGAACTGTATCTGTATTTGGATATCAAATGCGTTTTGATTTGAGTAAAGGATTTCCTTTATTAACGACAAAAAGAGTACCATTTCGCCTTGTAGCAAGTGAACTACTTTGGTTTATGAAAGGTGATACAAATATTCGCTATTTATTGCAGCATAATAATAATATTTGGAATGAATGGGCGTTTAAGAGCTGGGTAGAAAGTGATGAGTATACTGGTCCTGACATGACGGATTTTGGTCTTCGCTCACAACAAGATGAAGAATTTAAAGTACAGTACGATGAGCAGATGGAATTGTTTAAAAAGAACGTTTTAGAAGATGATGATTTCTCAAATAAATATGGTTATTTAGGAGACGTTTACGGTAAACAGTGGCGAGCTTGGAAAACGACAGCTGGTGAGACACTTGATCAATTAAAAGATGTAATTGAAATGATTAAAAAAACACCAGACTCACGTCGTTTAATCGTTTCTGCTTGGAATCCTGAAGACGTACCAAGTATGGCATTACCCCCTTGTCATACATTATTCCAGTTTTATGTAGCGGACGGAAAGCTTTCTTGTCAGCTATATCAAAGAAGTGGTGACATATTCCTTGGAATACCATTTAACATCGCAAGTTATTCACTACTAACACATTTAATTGCACACGAATGTGGTCTTGAAGTAGGGGAATTTGTTCATACAATTGGTGATGCACACATTTATACAAATCATTTTGAACAAGTAGAAAAGCAATTGGCACGTGAACCACGTCCGTTCCCGAAACTTACATTAAATCCAGATGTGAAATCTGTTTTCGATTTTGAAATGGAAGATTTAACGATTGAAGGATACGATCCGCATCCAGCAATTAAAGCACCGGTTGCAGTATAATTGTAGAGGAGATGAAAAAATGATTGTTTCATTTATGGTCGCAATGGACGAAAATAGAGTAATTGGTAAAGATAATAATTTACCTTGGCGTTTACCGAGTGAATTACAATACGTGAAGAAAACAACGATGGGTCACCCGCTTATTATGGGAAGAAAGAACTATGAAGCGATTGGTAGACCGCTGCCTGGAAGACGTAATATTATTGTAACACGTAATGAAGGATATCACGTTGAAGGATGTGAAGTTGTTCATTCTGTAGAAGAAGTATTCGAACTATGTAAAAATGAAGAAGAGATTTTTATTTTTGGCGGAGCGCAAATTTACGATCTCTTTTTACCATACGTAGACAAGTTGTATATAACAAAAATTCATTATGCATTTGAAGGAGATACATTCTTCCCAGAAATGGATATGACAAATTGGAAAGAGATTTTTGTAGAAAAAGGTTTAACAGATGAAAAAAACCCGTATACGTATTATTACCACGTATATGAGAAACAATAATAAAGAAGATTGATGTGAGAATTCGCATCAATCTTCTTTATTTATATTCACCAATATAAGTTTATAGATGAGATTCGATAGTGCTATAATGATAGGTAGCATGTAAAAATGCTAAAATTTTCAAAAGTACTATTATATAAAGAGGAGGAGAATCGATTGAGAAAGATATGGGGGATTCTTTTTCTTTGCTTAACATTCATGTTAGTTGGATGTGGTAAAGAAGAAAAACCACAAGAAGCGTTTGATACATATGTAAAAGCGTGGAATAAACAAAAATTTGCAGATATGTATGATCAACTATCAAAAAATGCAAAAAAAGATATTTCAAAGAAAGAATTTACTGAGAAATATGAAAAAATTTATTCTGGTATCGAAGTGAAAGACTTAAAGGTAGAAACAGGGGAAGTAAAAGAAGATAAAAAAGATGAAGGCCCTGTTCCTTTTAAAGTAAGCATGGATACAGTTGGTGGTAAAATTACTTTTGGCCATGAAGCAAAAATGGTGAAAGAAAAAGATGGAGATAAAGAATCTTGGAAAATAGATTGGACTCCTGATTTTATTTTCCCTGGCATGACGAAAGATAGTAAAGTGCGTATGCAGACAACACAGCCAAAACGTGGTGAAATATACGATCGTAATGGAAAAGGTCTTGCAACAAATGGGAAAGCTTCTGAAATCGGATTGATTCCTGAAAAGTTAGGCGATACTGCTCCGCAAACGAAAGAAACAGTAGCGAAGTTATTAAATATGTCTGTAGAAGAAATTGATCAAAAATTAGCTGCTAAATGGGTAAAACCAGGGTATCTCGTACCAATTGGAATTTTGCCTGAAGGGGCAACGCAAAATACGTACATTGATTTACCAGGTGTTTCAACAAAACCTGTAAATGTTCGTACATATCCGTTAGGGGAAGCGGCAGCTCATCTGACTGGTTATATTGGAAAGGTAAATGCTGAAGATTTAAAAACGCTACAAAAGAAAGGCTATCAAGCTGATGACCCAGTTGGTAAAGCTGGTTTAGAGCAAGTATTAGAGGAAAAGCTACGCGGTAAAAAAGGTGGCCGTGTCTTTGTAGAAGATGCGCAAGGAAAAGAAATTAAAAACTTGGCAAAAACAGATGCTGTTGATGGAGAAAATGTAACTTTAACTATTGATAGTGCTGTTCAAGAAAAAACGTATAATGAAATGAAGGGCGAAGCTGGTTCAAGTGCAGCAATCAATCCGAAAAGTGGAGAAACAATTGCACTAGTAAGTAGTCCAGCATATGATCCTAATTTAATTGCACGAGGAACATCGAAAGCGCAACGCGAAGCTTGGAATAATGATCCGAAAAAACCGATGACGAATCGCTTTACACAATTATCGGTACCAGGTTCTGTATTTAAACCAATTACAGCTGCAATTGGTCTTGAAACGAAAACAATCGATCCAAAAGAAGAGTTGAAAATTGAAGGATTAAAATGGACAAAAGATTCTTCTTGGGGTAATTATTATGTAACGCGTGTGAAAGATGCAAATCCGATTGATTTTGATAAGGCGATGAAATACTCGGATAATATTTACTTCGCACAAGAAGCTTTGAAAATCGGAAAAGACAAGTTTATGAGTGAAGCGAAAAAATTCGGATTCGATGAGAAACTACCAATTGAATATGGATTCCCTGCTTCTAAAATTGCAAATGACGGTATTAAAAATGATATTCAAATGGCAGATACAGGATATGGACAAGGACAAGTATTAATGACTCCTCTTCATTTAGCTTTAACGTATGCGCCAATTGTAAATGATGGAACGATTCCATCACCGTATATTATTAAAACAGATAAACAACCAAAAGCTTGGAAAGAAAATGTAATTTCTAAAGGAAATCAGGATATATTAAAAACTGCTATGACGAAAGTAATTAATGATCCGGATGGTACAGGGAAAATTGCTAAGATTGATGGAATGACTCTTGCTGGAAAAACAGGTACAGCGGAATTAAAAGTATCTAAAGAAGCCGAAGGAAAAGAACTAGGCTGGTTCGCTGCATTTGATTTGAATTCGCCAGATATGGTCATTACAATGATGATTGAAGATGTAAAAGGTAGAGGTGGAAGTAACATTCCAGCTGAAAAAGTAAAACATGTTTTTCAAAAATAATATGTAATAAAAGGCTATCTCTATAATTTATAGAGGTAGCCTTTTTGTATGAGAAGTCTTAATATCTGTATACTAAATTTTAGAGAAACAAAATAAATCATTAACTTACGAAAAAAAAGTAGCTATTTTTTATTGACATTGAATAAAACTTTTTGTATTATACTTACATAAGGTAAGTTATTAACTTTTAAAAAACAAATCTTGAATTGAAGATAAAAAGAAAAAAGGGAGAGAATACAATGACAAAAGTACTATTTATCACAGCAAATCCAAATTCAGCAGAAGGTTCTTTCGGAATGGCAGTAGGGGAAGCTTTCATCGAGGCTTATAAAAACGAGCATCCACAAGACGAAGTTGTAACAATTGATCTATTCAATACTACTGTACCAGCAATCGATGCAGATGTATTTGCTGCTTGGGGTAAATTTGCAGCAGGTGAAGGCTTTGAAACTTTAACGGAAGCTCAACAACAAAAAGTAGCAGCAATGAACACAAACTTAGAAACATTTATGCATGCAGATCGTTATGTATTCGTAACTCCAATGTGGAACTTTAGCTATCCACCAGTAGTAAAAGCATACTTAGATAACGTAGCAATCGCAGGTAAAACATTCAAATATACTGAAAATGGTCCAGTCGGCTTATTAGAAGGTAAAAAAGCACTTCACATTCAAGCAACAGGTGGCGTATATTCTGAAGGAGCATACGCAGCTGTAGACTTCGGACGCAATCATTTAAAAACTGTATTAGGATTTGTCGGTGTAAATGATACTGATTATATTGCAGTTGAGGGTATGAATGCAAACCCTGAAAAAGCACAAGAAATTAAAGAAGCGGCAATTGCTAATGCTCGTGAATTAGCAAAACGTTTCTAATATAGAATGCTTAAAAAGTCCAAACACTTGCTGTTTGGACTTTTTTTCTTCTTTTTCCTTCGTTTGTCTAGTATAATGAAGGTCGGAATGATAATAGGTGGGGGTTCTGTATGATTCAAACGTTTTTTAAAATCTTTTATTTAATTTTAATTGTAATTGCGATTACACCGAGAATGTGGCGTCTTAAAAGACAAGTAAATACGATGGCGCCAAAAGAAAAAGATAATGCTGTGTATAAAACGACAAATTGGTTTGGTAAGAAAATGGTACGTGTAGCTGGAGGGACAGTAGAAGTGAAAGGGCTTGAAAATGTTCCGAAAGACAAGCCGGTACTAGTTGTAAGTAATCACCAAAGTAATATGGATATCCCTGTTTTACTAGGTTACTTAAATAAACCAATTGGATTCGTGTCAAAGGCAGAGATTAAAAAGTTCCCAGTTGTACCAACTTGGATGGAACTTATGAATTGTGTATTTATGGATCGTAGCGATCGTCGTCAATCTCTTAAAGCAATTAAAGATGGAATCGAACTATTAAAGAATGGACATTCTATCGTAATTTTCCCAGAAGGAACGAGAAGTAAAGGTGGCGAAGTTGGAGAGTTTAAGGCTGGTAGTTTCCATCTTGCAGTAAAATCAGGTGTAGCAATTTTACCTGTAACGTTAGATGGTACATATAAGATGTTTGAAGCGAATGGAAATCGTATGAAGTCAGCTCATGCAACAGTAACAATTTCTAAGCCGATTACACCTGAAGAGTATGCGAATATGGATATTAAAGAATTAACGAAGCATACACAGGAAGTTATCGCATCACAATTACATAAGTAATAAAAAAGGTTTCAGCTTATAGTAAGCTGAAACCTTTTTTATTATGCTGTAGGTAAGACATAAAAGAGTACACAGAAGAACATCATCGTACTACCACCTAAAACGAACAGGTGCCATATGGCATGGTTGAAAGGTAGCTTTTCCCAAAGGAAGAATATAGCTCCGACAGAATATAAAATTCCACCTGCTAAAAGTAGTGAAAAACCATGTCCAGTTAGATTTTCATAAAGTGGTTTAATAGCAACGATTATGAGCCAGCCCATAATGATGTAACATAAAGTTGATGCCTTTATAAAGCGACGTACAAAGAAGATTTTGAAGACGATACCTCCGATTGCAAGTGTCCAAATTATAGCAAGCAACGTCCATCCTAATGGGCCACGAAGTGTAATAAGTAGAAAAGGAGTATACGTGCCAGCAATCAATAAGTAAATGGCTGAATGATCTAAAATAGTAAATATTTTTTCTACTTTAGGATGATGAATGCTATGTAGCAATGTTGAAAACAAGTACAGTAAGAACATGCTTACACCATAAACAGTAAATGCGACTACAGCTGATGCGGTACCGTGCTTAGAAGCATGAATAATCAATATGATTAAGGCAGGGATGCTTAAAATGGCACCGATACCATGTGTAATTGCATTTGCAATTTCTTCTTTTACAAATTGGGTCATTCGTGTCATTTTTTCAGTCATAATGCAAATCCTTTCTACTATCATAAAATAATATGTCATTTCCCTTACCATATCATACACAAGAGCATTAGAAAATGAAATTTGTATAATTGATTATATTTTTGAATTTTTTTGACAAAAGGCAATGGATTTGTTGACGTTTTCAAACTTTTTTGACAAAATAAAATTATGTAATAGTAGGACAAGGAAACTACTAATAAAGGGGATGGGGAAATGTTTTCAAATATTGGCTTTCCAGGGTTAATTTTAATTTTAGTAGCAGTACTCATTTTATTTGGACCTAAAAAATTGCCGGAAATCGGGAAGGCTTTAGGGGAAACGTTAAAAGAGTTTAAAAAATCAACGAAAGAATTGACAGATGACGCATTTCAAGAAAAGGAAAAGAAAGAAAAACTGTAATGTATTTTCCTTGTAATGGATAAATAAAGTGTGGTGAACGAGATGGAAGATCGGGAAATGAGCGTAGTAGAACATATTGTTGAGCTTCGAAAAAGAGTAATATATACGGTGTTATCCTTTGTACTATTTTTAATTATTGGATTTACTTTTACAAAGGATATTTATTTTTGGCTTGTAAAAGATTTACCAATGAAATTAACTGTTCTCGGTCCAAGTGATGTATTGTGGATTTTTTTCTCGATTGCTACAGTATTTGCTATCGTTTGTACAATTCCTTTTGCTGCTATACAAATTTGGTTATTTGTAAAACCGGGTTTACATCCAAATGAACAAAAGATGACAATAATGTATATACCGGTATTGTCTATATTATTTATCGCAGGTTTATGTTTTGGATACTTTATTGTAATGCCGTTTCTATTTCACTTTTTAACTACTATAGGTAATGAAATGTTTAATACGATGTTTACGACAGAAAAGTATTTTCATTTTGTACTTAATTTAACAGTTCCATTTGCTGTGATTTTTGAATTGCCAGTCGTTGTAATGTTTTTAACTAGTATTGGAATACTTACGGCGGAATTTTTAATAACAATAAGAAGGTATGCTTACGTAGCGTTGATTATCATTGCATCTTGCATATCACCGCCTGACTTTTTATCTCATAGTTTAGTTGCGGTGCCGCTTATTTGTATTTATGAAGTAAGTATTGCTTTATCAAAGGTTGTTAGTAAGAGAAAAAAGAAAAGAGAAGAAATGCAGTCGAAAAGTGCCTCGTTATAAAGGCACTTTTTTATTTATTTGTTATACTATAGCTATAAACGTATACAATATATAGAAGAAAAAAATTATAGAATCTCCAAAATTTAGACAAACTTTGCGCTTTTATAAGCTTATACTAAATGTATTAAACAATTGATGGGTAATGAGGTTCCCGTCTCAGGGATATTTAGGACGGGAAGATGGATTAGGTGGAGATGAATAGAGTATAAATCTTCTAGCCATAAGGGCTACAGAAATCATATAAGTCTGATTTTACTCCACTTTAAACAACGTCTTACAGCGCAAAGTAGAGGAAGTTCAAAAATCCAATGAAAAAGAGGATTGATATTGTGATTACGAAAAGTTTTTATTTCACTCATTCAACAGGGGATTGTATTAAAATATTTGAAATCCCTGTCCTACAGGCACAGCATCCATTATCGTTTCTAATTCAGTCTCGTCTTCAATTATTTATTGCAAAAATTCAAAAACAAAAACATCCAAGATTTTCATATTCTTTCCGTGAATATTTACAAAATTGTTTGAAGTGGAATGATTATTTAAATGTATATAAAACAAATACTCTTGAAAAAAATGCATGATATAGAGTAGAGACAGGGTTAGGAGCTCTGTCTTTTTCATTTTAGATATAAAAATATAATTAATTTGATGAAATTTCGTTCCAAATTGTTGAAAGCAATGGGAATACTAGTATAATAACAAGGAGAGCGTATTGGAAAGGGAAGAATATAATATGCAAAAAATTAAAATTGTAACAGATTCAACAGCAGATTTATCACAAGAGGTAATCGAGAAGTATGACATTCATGTTCTACCATTATCAATCTCTGTAAATGGACAAACATATTTAGATCGCGTTGATCTACAACCAGATGAATTTATTGAAGAAATGCTTAAATCAGAGGAACTACCAAAAACATCACAACCAGCAATGGGTACATTTGTAGAAATGTATGACAAGTTAGGTGAAGATGGAAGCGAAGTACTTTCCATTCATATGACAAGTGGAATGAGTGGTACTGTAGCAACTGCAAATAGTGCTGCATCAATGACCGATACAAAAGTAACAGTTGTTGATTCTCAATTTATTACACATGCTTTAGCATATCAAGTAATTGAAGCTGCAAAAATGGCAAATGAAGGACGCTCACTAGAAGAAATTTTAAAACGTGTAGATGAAGTAAGAAAGAATACTCGTTTATATGTAGTAGTAGATACATTAGAAAACTTAGTGAAGGGTGGACGTATCGGTAAAGGAAAAGCGTTTATCGGTTCGCTACTTAATATAAAGCCAATTGCTAGTCTTGAAGACGGTGTTTATAATCCTGTAACGAAAGTTCGTAGCCAAGGCCAAATTGTAAAAACATTAGCTAAGTTATTTGAGCAAGATACAGCTGGAAAAGTTGTAAAGGCTGTTGCAATTCCGCATGCGAAAGCAATTCCTTTAGCTGAAAGTATGAAAGCGGCGGTTGAAAAAGTGAGTGGGTTTGCTCAATCAGAAATTTTCTATACTACGCCTATAATTAGTACTCATACAGGTCCAGGTGCAATCGGATTTATGTATTTAGCAGAGTAATAAAAAAGCTACTTGAAAATATATTTCAAGTAGCTTTTTTATGTAAATAGAAAGTAAGAAATAAGAAGAGCTATACAGGCACTACCGCTAATGATATAGCGAGTCTGTAAATATTCATTCATAGATAACACCCTTTATCCTGCTATTTGCGGACAGTAAAACTCCCACCTCAAAATTTAGCTGGAGCAAAGAGGTTAGGTGGCGGGCTGTCCGTAAAAGCCCGATTGGTGAAGGTTAATAATCAGTGGGGATAAAGAAACTCCCACTGATTAAAGTTTCATTATAGGATTTTCTATATTATATGTTGGATATAGAAAATCAGTCGTTACGTTACACATGTAAAGTTTCAATTTTTTCATTTACTTGCTTATCATTTGTTGCGTTACTATAAATAAAAGTTTGGCCTAAAAAGAGTACATGCAGTTGTTCCCATGGTAACATGCGCAAATTCCAATTATTTCGAAGTCTAGTTATTGCTTCACGAGGTGTTTCATCGGCGAGTGCAAAAGCTCCGTAATGCATCGGTATAAAATGCGTAGCGTTTAAATCTAAATAAGCTTGCACAGCTTCTTCGGGTGAAACATGAGATACTTTCATAAACCATTCTGGTTCATAAGCGCCAATGGGCATAAGAGCAATATCAATTAAAAAGCGTTCACCGATTTCTTTGAAACCTTGGAAATAGCCACTGTCGCCACAAAAATATATGGTTTCCATAGTCGTTTCATTATCAATAATCCATCCGCCCCAGTGAGACGTATTCATATCAAATAAGAATCTTCTCGTCCAGTGCTGAGCAGGTACGAAGTGAAAAGAAACTTCGTTAATTATCGTACTTTCCCACCATTTATACTCTTCTACATGTTTAAATTTCTTACGAGTAAATAATTTTTTTAATCCGATAGGTACAAGATATAGAACATCATCATTCAACTGACGAAGAGTTGAAAAATCTAAATGATCATAATGACCATGTGAAATAAGGACAATATCAATTTTAGGCAGTGCTTCTATAGAGAGTCCAGGTTCTGTAAGTCTTGTAACTAGCTTTAATTTATTGGCCCATACTGGATCTGTTAATATATTAAGTCCATTCGTTTGGATAAGAAAAGTAGAATGCCCAATCCATGTGACAGTCGTTTTTTTTACATTACTTTGCAAAAATGCACTTTGTTTAACGGGTGATTGTTCTACTAAGAAAGAAAAATCTTTTTTGTTTTGCTTTCGTTCTTTACGCCAGCGTAAAAAAGAGCGAATTGATTTTTTTGTACTAACATTATCCATATTTTCATAGCGCTTTGCCATGAACATCACCTCATTTACAATCGTTGTATTTGTATTGTACCGAAATGTTGTTAAGGAATACAGTGTAAAACATGGATTAATGTTTAAGGAATTGTTAAAAAATAGGGAGAGGTATTTACAAAAGTAACAATAAAATTAGTTTTATCAATTCTATTTATAGAAATAATAGTAAAAAATATATTTTGTCTAGTAATTCGCTTGAAATAAAGAAGTAACATACGTAAATTCGTACGATTTCGTGAACAAATGTAGTAAACAATTTTCTCGTAGTGTTAACTTTTGTTATTATAAACATAACCTATTTAAATTTAGGATAGAGAAAAGAGGTTTATAAATGAAGCGTTATCAAAAAATAATTGGTCTTATGGTTGTATTTTGTCTCTTTGTACTTGCTGGATGTAGTGAATCAGGTTCAAAGCTTCGTAAACCATTAAATTGGGATTTAGAAACTTTCCAATTTACAAATCAAGATGGAAAGCAATTTGGTACAAAAGATTTAAAAGGGAAAGTTTGGGTTGCAGATTTTATGTTCACAAATTGTCAAACAGTTTGTCCACCAATGACTGCAAATATGGCCAAGCTGCAAAAGATGGCAAAAGAAGAGAAGATAGACGTTCAGTTTGTTTCATTTAGTGTAGATCCAGACCTTGATAAGCCGGAAAATCTGAAAGCTTTTATTCAAAAGTTTACAGAGGATACTAGTAACTGGAATTTATTAACGGGATATTCGTTAGAAGATATTACGAAGTTTTCAAAAGATAATTTCCAATCACTTGTAGATAAGCCGGAGAATGGTCAGGTCATGCATGGTACATCATTTTATTTAATTGATCAAAACGGAAAAGTAATGAAAAAGTATAGTGGAATTAGTAATACGCCATATGAAGACATTATACGTGATATGAAGCGATTAGTGGATTAAAAATAAGGGTGCTATGCACCCTTATTTTTTTTTGCATTAGTCTATGGATAAAATGTCATGTTGTTGGGGAAGTTTCGGCGCCCGAATTTCTAATACGCCGTTTTGATAAGAAGCTTTTGCTGCTTTTTTATTAATTGAATACGGCAACTTAATCAATCTTGATGCTTCTGAAATGGAACGTTCCCGGCGATAATAGTTATGGGATGTTTCTTCTTCTTCTTCGAGTATCTCTTCTTTTACAGAGACTTTTAAGTATTCACTTTGTATTTCAATTTGAATTTGCTCTTTTTGTATACCTGGTAGTTCAGCTGTAACAACGAGTTCTTCACCAACTTCATATAAATCTACAGGGAATGTTAATAAACGGTTTCCTTTTTGGAAAAAATGATTTAAATCAGCGATTACATTGCGAAGAGGTGTTTGCTCGAAGAAATCATCAATTTGCTTTAAGTAATTACGAACCGGTGGGCGAGAAGAATCTTTTTTTTCTTCACTCATGGTATTCCCTCCTAGAAATCAATTTGCAATATCATATGACAAAAGCGGAGAAAGGTGAGTGCCTAGTTTTCATGTTTTCATAAAAAATTGTTAAAAATGTGAAATGGAGTGATTTTTTTATAGTTTTTGGTCGCCATATTCAGTTGATTATGCTAGTATAAATAGGGTTGATATAGTAGTATAGAAACAGAATGAAAACCGAAAGAGGGTAAGAAGTATGTGTGGTTTTGTAGGATGTTTATGTGAAAACCCTAGAGAGTTTTCAGAAACAGAAAAACATCAATTTGAAAATATGAACACGATGATTTTCCACCGTGGTCCAGATGACGAAGGATATTTTCGTGATGAACATGTACAATTTGGCTTCCGCCGTTTAAGTATCATTGACTTAGAGGCAGGACATCAGCCGCTAACTTATGAAAATGATCGATATGTAATTATTTTTAATGGTGAAATTTACAACTATGTAGAATTACGTGAAATGTTACTTGAAAAAGGTGCAACGTTTGCAACACAATCTGATACAGAAGTTATCATTGCATTGTATGCACATATGAAAGAAAAATGTGTAGACTATCTTCGTGGTATGTTTGCATTTATGATTTGGGATCGTGAAGAGAAGAAACTTTTCGGTGCACGTGACCACTTCGGTATTAAACCTTTATACGTCGCACAACAAGGTGATACTACATTCTTCGCATCTGAGAAGAAAAGTATTATGCATGTGATGGAAGATAAAGGAGTTAATCCAACGTCACTACAACATTACTTTACGTACCAATATGGTCCAGAGCCAGAAACATTAACAATTGATGTTAATAAAATTGAGCCTGGTCATTATTTCGTAAAAGAAATCGGTAAAGAGATGGAGATCCATCGCTACTGGAAACCTTATTTCAATGCTTCAAGCGCAACGAAAGAGGAGCATATCCAAGCAATTCGTGATGTGTTATACGATTCAGTAAAAGTGCATATGCGCAGTGATGTACCAGTAGGTTCATTCTTATCTGGTGGTATCGATTCATCTATTATCGCTTCTATCGCAAGAGAAATGAATCCAAATCTTTTAACATTCTCTATTGGTTTTGAACAACGTGGTTTCAGTGAAGTTGATGTTGCCAAAGAAACTGCTGAGAAATTAGGCGTTAAAAACCATAACGTATTCATTTCAGCGAAAGAGTTTATGGATGAGTTCCCAAAAATCATTTGGCATATGGATGATCCTTTAGCAGATCCAGCAGCTGTACCATTGTACTTCGTTGCAAAAGAAGCACGTAAGCATGTAACAGTTGTTCTTTCAGGTGAAGGTGCAGACGAGCTATTTGGTGGTTATAACATTTATCGTGAGCCAAACTCACTAAAAATGTTCTCTTACATTCCTAGCCCAGGTAAGAGCGTTCTAAAAGCATTAAGTGGTGCTCTTAAAGAAGGATTTAAAGGTAAGAGCTTCCTAGAGCGTGGATGTACGCCAATTGAAGAGCGTTACTATGGAAACGCGAAAATCTTCCGTGAAGAAGAAAAAGTTGAATTAATGAAGTATTACAATGAAAGTGTTAACTATATGGATATCACGAAACCATTGTATAACGAGATTAAAGATTATGATGATGTAAGCAAAATGCAGTACATTGACATGTTCACATGGTTACGTGGTGACATTTTATTAAAAGCTGATAAAATGACAATGGCAAACTCATTAGAACTTCGTGTACCGTTCTTAGATAAAGAAGTATTCGATGTTGCATCTAAAATTCCAACTGAATTTAAGATTGCTAACGGAACTACGAAAGCTATTTTACGTGAAGCAGCACGCGGAATCGTTCCAGATCACGTATTAGATCGTAAAAAACTTGGATTCCCAGTACCAATTCGTCACTGGTTAAAAGACGAAATGCATGATTGGGCTATCAATATTATAAACGAGAGTAAAACAGAGCATTTAATCGACAAACAGTATGTATTAAACTTACTGGAAGCACATTGTGCAGATAAAGGCGATTATAGCCGTAAAATTTGGACTGTCCTTGCGTTTATGGTATGGCACCAAATTTATGTTGAGCATAAATACGATACGAATAAGTTCCATGAAGAAACAAAACGTGCGTATAGCTTAGTTTAATTAGAAAAACCTTAAGATCGCATACGGTCTTAAGGTTTTTTTCATAAATAGGAAGTATTATTGATACAATAATAGTAAAAGGATGGACAACATATGATTACGTTTGAGAAAGTTACCGTAGAAAATGAAAGCGTTGTTAAAGAAATGTTTAAATCGCATAGTTTAGGTGAGAAAAAGGTACAGTACTGTGTGAAAGTTGATGATACATATATTGGTGTAATAGATTATAGTGTTCAAGAGGAACGAGCTGTTTTATCACAGCTAATTATTCATTTTGATTACCAAGGTTACGGTTATGGTGCAAATACGTATTTTACATTTGAAGAAATGATGAAACAAAGAAATGTGAAAGAAATAAAAGTGCTACAAGAGGAATTAACAGAAAAGGCGAAGTCTTTCATAGAGAGTTTTGGTTTTACTTCAGAAGATGAAGAGTATGTAAAAAAAATATAACGATGATTACTTATGCGATAAAATAAATATAAGGCAGGTGGATGTATGACGATGACTTCTGGTCTTGTATTAATTGGAGGGTGCTTTATAGTAGCAGAATTATGTCATATACTCATTCGGAAAAGAATGAGTAAGAAAAAAAAGCCGTATGAATTACAATACGTCCCTGTCTTTTTCATTATGTTTTGTATGCTTAGTACATTACAAAATCTAATGAACTTTCCACCACTTGTGAATGTTTTTTTAAAGTTCGGTTTACTTTATAGTGGTGCTGGAATAATACTTTTATTTATTTTATTTTGCATACGTTATGCTCACTATCAATCGTATATATTTATTTTAAATTGGTTAAAGCAAGATGATAGAAAACGCCTTACATAAGGCGTTTTTTTTATTTGTAATTGTAACAGAACTTGTACATTTCACATAAAATAGGACGAGTAGCAATGCAAACATATTACAAGAAAGGGGCGGGGCAATAAAATGAAACTTGTTATAGACGCAGGGCACGGTGGATATGATTCTGGTGCTGTTGGTAATGGTTTAGTAGAAAAAAACTTAACACTTCAAATTGCTAGACGCGTTCGAGACATTTTAACGGTAAATTACCCAATTACAATTAAAATGACACGTGATAGTGATGTGTTTATTTCTTTATCGGAACGTGCTAATATTGCCAATGCTTTTGGTGCGGATTATTTTATTTCATTTCATATTAATAGCGGCGGGGGTACAGGTTTTGAAAGCTATATTTATAATGCGTTATCCAACAGCAGCACTGCATATGCAAAGCAACAAAAGATGCATACAGCAGTAAATCCTGTATTAACAAAATACGGTCTTCGTGATCGAGGAGCAAAAAAAGAAAATTATGCGGTATTAAGAGAAACCGCAATGGATGCAATTTTAACTGAGACTGCCTTTATTGATACAACGTTTGATGCAAATTTATTAAAAAATCCACAATTTATTGAAGATCTAAGTCAAGCGTATGCGAATGGAATAGCGGCTATTTTTGGAGTAGCTCCAAATCCACAACCTCCTAACCCACAACCGACACCTCAAACGAAGGGAATCGCTTATATCCTTGGGAAAAATGTAAATTTAAGAAATGGTCCATCAACTTCTTCCTCAGTTATTCGTCAATTAAATTCTCCAGAATCTTACGTTGTATATCAGGAAAGTAACGGATGGTTAGATTTGGGGAATGGACAATGGGTGTATAATGATCCTTCTTACATTAATTTTGTAAAGACAAGTAATAGTGATGGAAGTCCGATTGGGGTTGCATATATACAAGGGATGAATGTAAATTTAAGAAGTGGTCCAACAACTACATCTGCAGTTATCCGCCAATTAAATTCTCCAGAATCTTATTTAGTATATATAAATGAAAATGGTTGGTTAAACCTTGGTGGAAATCAGTGGGTATATAATGATCCATCGTATATTAAGTATACTCAATATTAGCAATTAAAATGATAATGCAATATGGATGCGTATCTTTGTTATGTATAACAAAGATACGCATTTTAATAACAACATTTATTTTCATACTTATGCACTATGTTTTAAAAAGAAACATTAGAAAAGCGGATAGAATCTAAACAGTATATATTAAAAAAGTTTTCTGATATACATTGACAATGTATGTAGGATACATTAATCTTTAATTGTTAATGATAATCGATTTCATCTAGGGAGGACATATGATACATACTAAAAAACTAATTATGTTCTGCATTATGATACTCATGGTTGTAATTGCAGGATGTAGTAAAGAAGAGAAAAAGGAAAATGATATATCAGCGAAAGCAAAAGATTCATATACGGTAAAGCATGCAATGGGCGAAACGACAGTAAATGGTACACCTAAAAAAGTTGTTGTTTTAACAAATGAAGGTGCAGAGGCTCTTCTAGCTGTGGGCGTAACGCCAGTGGGGACTACGAAACCACGTGCTGGTGATGAATGGTATCCTCATGTAGCGAAAGAGTTAAAAAATACGGAAGTTGTAGGAACTGAACGTGATATTAATTTAGAAGCAGTAATGAAGCTTAAGCCAGATTTAATTATCGGAAATAAAATGCGTCACGAAAAAATATATAATCAGCTAAAAGAAATCGCACCAACTGTTTATGCAGAAACATTACGCGGTGATTGGAAAGAAAACTTTACGCTTTATACAAAAGCTGTAAATAAAGAAAAAGAAGGGCAAAAAGCTCTTGATGATTATAAAAAACGTATTGAAGGAATGAAAGAGAAGTTAGGCGATAAATTGAATTCTAAAGTTTCTATTATTCGTTTCGTGCCAGGTGATGTTCGTATTTATCAAAAAAACTCATTCTCGGGAGTTGTTTTAAATGATATTGGATTTAAACGACCACCATTACAAGATAAAGATGATTTTGCGATAAAAGGAATTACAAAAGAGCAAATTCCAAATATGGACGGAGACTACTTATTCTATTTCACGTCTGATAAAGATGCAGATAAGAATAATGAAGGAAATTCGTTAGCAAAGGAATGGACAGAAGATCCGCTCTTTAAGCAACTACAGGCTTCTAAAAATAATAAAGTATTCCAAGTAGATGAGGTAATCTGGAATACAGCAGGCGGTATTAAAGCTGCGAACCTTATGTTAGATGATATTGAAAAATATTTCCTTAAATAAATGATAAAATACATCACTTTTACGAAGTGATGTATTTTTTTGTGAAAATACAGAAAATTCCTTCTTTCGAGGTGACATAAGTTGTACAATAAAATCAATCATGTGATAAAGGAGTGGGGAAGAATGAAAGCTACTCATAAAGATTGGATCTTGTTTAATGGGAGAATGATTAATACGAAGGAAGAACAGCCGATGGTCGCATTAGAAGAGCGCGGTTTCCAATTTGGTGATGGTATTTATGAAGTATTTAGACTATACGATGGCAAGCCTCATTTATTAGATTTACATTTAGAACGATTCTTTAACTCTATGGCAGAAATAAAACTAATTCCACCATTTACGAAGGAAGAATTAGTAGAAGAGTTATATCAAATGATTGAAAAAAATCAATTTCAAGAAGATGGGAATGTATATTTACAAATATCAAGAGGTGCACAACCGCGCAATCATGTATATGAATCAGATTTACAACCGACATATTTTGCAAATCTTGTTTCGTTTCCAAGACCAGTTGCTTCAATGGAGGCAGGGATTAAGGTAACAGTAGAAGAGGACATCAGGTGGAAGTTTTGCCATATAAAATCTTTAAATTTGCTTCCTAATATTATGATCAAAAACAAAATAAATGAACAAGGATATCAAGAAGCAATATTAGTACGGGATGGCATTGTGACTGAAGGGTGTCATTCCAATTTCTTTATTGTGAAAAATAATAAGTTAATTACACATCCAGCGGATCATTTCATTTTACATGGTATTACACGTCACTACGTGATTACATTAGCGACAGAGTTACATATCGAAGTAGAAGAACGAGAGTTTTCATTACAAGAAGTATATGAAGCTGATGAGTGCTTCTTTACAGCGACGCCACTTGAAATATTCCCAGTCGTTCAAATTGGTGATGAACAGTTTGGAGCTGGTGAAAGAGGACCAATTACGAAAAAATTACAAGCTGCATATGAAGAGAGTATTCGTTTGTTTAAAGTGACAAATTAATCATGAAGAAAAAAGCTGGTATTCTTCCGGCTTTTTTTCATGATATAATTCAAGCATAGGACAAGTTTTGAAAACGCTGTAAAAAGGGGATTTAATATATGAATTATGAAGATTTTAAAGAAGTAATTCACGGAAGACGAAGTGTTAGAAAGTTTAAAGATCAAGAAGTATCTACTAATGATATAAAAGAAATAATTGATTGTGCGCGTTACGCACCGAGTGATACGAATTCACAAACGTGGGAATTCTTAGTTATCATGAATCGAGAGAAGATTAAAGAAATTGAACAAATGACATGGGATGCATTACATAAACTTGCGGCAAAAGCAGCAGAAAATGGAGAAGAGAAAGCAGGGAAATTACTTACACGTTCTTTCGGACCATATGCAACAGCTTTCTCGGAGGCACCAGTATTAATCGTAAGTTTGGCAACACCATATGAATCAAAGTTCCGTGAAAAGATATTTGATCCAATTGCTTTTGTTCCAGATTCAGTTTGGGAAGAAGAAGGGATTAAGAGTAGCTGTTTAGCGGCACAAAACTTAATGTTAGCTGCACATGCAAAGGGACTTGGTACTTGTCCAATGACAGGGCCAGTATTGCTAGCTCAAGATGAACTGCGCCAATATTTACAAATTGAGCCTGAAAAACAAATAAATATGGTTATTTCACTAGGATTTCCGAAAGATAAGCCAAAAAAACTTCCAAGAAAAGAAGTAGAAGAAATCACAACATTTGTTTTTTAAAGTGCTACATAGAAAAGACATTGGACATATCAATGTCTTTTTATTTTTGAGGGGGTATTATATCGATTTGTTGGGCTAAAATGATAAATAAGAAGGAATTACTATTTATTTCATAAAAAAAATTAATGTTCTATTAAGGAAAGTATGATACATTAATCGTGAGCAAGCTTCTATATGTTCATAAAAGTTTTAAAAGTTGTCTTAAAATTTAAAAGTTATTTTTGTATAATAAATTATAATCAAATGACAGGGGGGATGAATTTTGAAAAAATTCATAATCACTGGATTGTCTGTATTGTTATTAGTAGGTTGCGGTGCTCCACAGGAAAAAGAGAACGCGCAATCAAAACAGGAAGAACAAGTTGTAAACGCAAGTGATGAGAATATGGTTGTATTTCCTGAAGGTGCAATGTCAATTGGAGAAGGGAAAGTAAAAGTTATTACTCCAGATGGTACTTCTGAAAATGGCAATATACCGACTGTATTCATTAAAAAGGATACTTTAATTCAGCAAGTTGAATTAGAACTTTCTAATTTTCAAAGTGATAAAGAAACCTTCATATTTGTAGATCAAATGTATACAGATAGACATCAAGTAACTAGTACAACGCAGACAACAGTACAATTAAAAGAAAAGACGCTTGAAACAGGTAGTCATACGATTACTGCAGTTCAGTATGAAAACAATGACCCGAAAGGAAAGGTTATTAGTTTTAATCAAGCAACATTTGAGACAAAGCCTGCGTCTTAATAAGAATAAAAAGTACATTACTTAAAAAAGTAGTGTGCTTTTTTATTTGGACTAGAGTGTGCAAGAGTGAATAACTTGTTTCGTTTTCTAATACGATTAAATAGGAAGAAATCACTTGCTACTACTATGACAGAGAAAGAGGTTGAAGATGTGAATCGGTGTATTCGTATCGTCTTGATTAGTATAATGATGGCAGTAATTTGGTTTACGATACAAGAGGTGATTCAAATTACGTTTAATTACCAAATTCATGACTTAGTAATAGGAGCTAGTTGTTTTACCATTGTGTATCTATTATATCCCGCATTAATGGGCAGTAAGACCTCGCCTTAAAAATCGGTATATGTGAGGAGATTAGGTGGGAGATCAACTGTCCGATTGGTTTAACTAATAATCATTGGAGATGAACAAACTCTCCAATGATTAAAGTTTCACTTTATGATAAACTCGAATTAAGGTGAGTTTTACAAGAAAAATGTAGGTATTTCATTTGAAATGTCGAATAGTACATACGATGTCGTAATAACAAATTTTCTATTGTTTACTGTGAAACAGAAGAAGGAGAGATAGTAGTTATGAAACGAGCTCTTATTAATATTGATTATACATATGATTTTGTAGCGGAAAAAGGTGCTTTAACTTGCGGAAAACCAGGTCAAGAAATTGAGAAGGAAATTGTACATATAACGACGCAATATATTGAAAATGGAGATTACGTTGTCTTTGCGATTGATAAACATGAAAAAAATGATGTATATCATCCAGAATCAAAATTATTCCCACCCCATAATATAGCTGGTACAAGTGGAAGAGATTTGTTTGGGGAATTACAAGATGTATACGAAACATATAAAAATGCTGAAAATGTATATTACATGGATAAAACACGATATAGTGCATTTGCAGGAACCGACTTAGAAATGAAGTTAAGAGAAAGAGGAATAGAAGAAGTTCATCTTGTAGGTGTTTGTACTGATATTTGTGTTCTTCACACAGCAGTAGACGCTTATAATAAAGGATTTAAAATTGTTGTTTATGAAAAGGCAGTTGCATCTTTTAATGCGCAAGGGCATGAATTTGCACTTGGACATTTTAAATCTTGTTTACATGCAGAAGTGAAATAAAAGAGGCCTTTAAAAAGGTCTCTTTTTTGCGTTTAAACTGAGACGACATTTTGTTCAATTAATTTTTTTATGAATGGGCTAATATTTTGTGGTAGCTCATTTAAATTAAAAAATTGTACATGTAATGATTCGACTCCATCAGCTTTTAGCAAGCCACCTGTAATATCTTTGCAAAGGTAAGCAATTGTTATAGGGTAAAATTCATCTCCGTTCGTTAATTTCACAAAAAATTATTTACCTGAAAATACAGTTACTAGCTGAAGTGTACCAATTTCGATTCCGGTTTCTTCAAGTACTTCTCGTTTTCCAGCTGCTTCTATAGATTCACCAAGTTCTACAAAACCTCCTGGAACGCCCCACATGCCATTTCGCCTTTGTTGTAGTTAGTATTTGTCCTTGTTCATTGAAAACAGCTACCGCAACGCCTGCTAAATTAAGCGGTCTTGATCCAACAACGTCTCTTAGTTCTTCAATATATCCCATTGCTTGCAACCTCCGTGAGTAATAATATTTTCAAATGAACTATTCGATATTATGTAAATGTTTTCCTTTTATTTGGATGGGTAGTGTAGTCTTAAAGTAAAGTCATAAAAAAATTCAATTGTCAGCTCCCTTTAGGTTATGAAAAAGGGTATATTTATAGAAGAATGTCTAATGAATTTTAAAAATATAGCAGCTTTGTATAGAATTTTTATTAGTTAAGGAAGTGGATGAATGAGCTTATTAACGTATACTGAAGAATTTTTTAATTATGTAAGGGAGTTTTTACTTTTAAGATTTTTACTATTTGCTTTAGTTTTAATCATTATTTCATTTGTAATAAATCGTATTATTGATTGGTTTTTTAGGAAATCAAGCTTTTTTGATGAAGAGGTAGAGCAGACGATTCAAAGTGTAATTCGATCTATTTTTAGATATATCATTATCATCAGTCTTATCATATATTTAATTAGCCAATTTGTAGATATAAAAAGTATTATTGCAGGTGCAGGGATAGCTGGAGTTGTCATCGGTTTTGCAGCACAACAGATGCTAAAAGATGTTATATTAGGCTTTGCAAGATTAGCGGACAAAGAGTTCCGAGTTGGTGATTTTGTAACTTTTAACGGAACAAATTCAGGAACTATTGAAGAGATTAGTATTCGTTTTATGCAAATACGTGAATGGTCAGGAAAACTACTTACCATCCCGCACGGAGAGATTAGAACGATACAAAATTTTAATAAAGGATGGATGCGTGTAATTGAACGCATCACGGTAAGTTATCAGGAAGATCCAACAAGAGTGAAGGAATTGTTAGAAGAAGTATGTGTTATATGCAATGAAAAATTGAATCAAACTCTTTATAGAGTAGAGGATGACGCTGTTGAACCATTTAAATACGTCGGTGTTACAGACTTAAATCCTAACTTGAAATATGTTGGCTATGAATTTTGTATTACAGGTTTAATAAAGCCAGAAGATTATTTTGAAACTTCTAGACAAGTAAGATTTGAATTAATGTCTATGTTTCATAAGAATCAAGTGCAAATGCCAGCAGCGAATATGGTTGTTACTACTGAAGGTTTACAGCATATCCATGGTGGACAATCTTTATCGGAAAGCTAAAGTAGAATCGTTTGTTAACAAAAATTCTGATTCCAACATTGGATAGAATAACAATAATAAAATGATTGATATAAAGAAAGGGCTGAAGGGATTCGGTTCTTTTTTTATTTATAGAATTTAGAAATTTCTTAATGTTATAATTGTAGTTGGTGATGAGAATGAACTTTGAAGAAAAAGAGATGCATCGTTTAGAAGCATTAAAAGAAATTGCTGAATTATTAAATGAAGCAACAAACTTACAGGATATGTTAGAAAAAGTGTTGCATACATTGTTACAAGTAATGAATTTACAAACAGGGTGGATATTCTTTATTGATGAAAGTGGAAAGCATAGCATGCTTGTAGACGAAAATTTACCAGAGGCTCTTACGTGGCAAGAGAAGAAGCCGATGTGTGAAGGAAACTGTTGGTGTGTAGAACGTTTTGTGAATGGGAGATTAGAAAAAGCGACTAATATTATTGAATGTAAGCGAATAGAAGATGCAATTGAATGTAATTGGGGAGAGACAGAAGATGTTACGCATCATGCGACAATTCCGCTTAGGTCTGGATCTGAAAAATTTGGTCTACTAAATGTGGCTGCGCCTCATAAGACTCATTTTTCAGAGGAAGAGTTAGCATTATTAGAATCAATTGCATTTCAAATTGGAACAACAATACAACGTATTCAGTTAGTTGAGAAAGAACGTAAATATGTAGTGGTAGCGGAAAGAAATCGACTTGCACGTGATTTACATGATTCAGTAAAACAATTGTTATTTTCTATTATGCTAACAGCGAAAGGTACTTTGAATATGACGCAAGATAGAGAATTGCAAGAGATGTTAAGTTATATTGGAGAATTATCACAAGAAGCATTACAAGAGATGACTCTATTAATTTGGCAATTAAGACCTGAAGGATTAGAGAAAGGGTTAGCAGAAGCAATTCAAAATTACGGGAAGTTATTAGGAGTTCAAGTGGAAGTTCGAATTGATGGGATGGTTTCAATTGGGGATGAAATAGAAGAAGTTTTATGGCGTATTAGCCAAGAGGCGCTACATAATTGTAAAAAGCATGCTTCGTGTGAAAAGGTACATGTTCTTTTGAAAATAGAAAATAACCAGTTACATTTTTACATAGAAGATAATGGAATAGGATTTATACAAGAGCAAGTAAGGGAGTCAGCACTTGGCCTGAAAAGTATGAAGGAACGTATTCAGTTAATGAAGGGGTCGTTTCAAATTATAACAGAGCTGAGAAAGGGTACAAAAATAGAAATTCAATTGCCGATTTGAAGGGGAGAATAAGATTGAAGATTAAATTGCTACTAGTTGAGGATCATCATATCGTTCGGAGAGGACTTGTATTCTTTTTGAAAACGAGAGAAGAATTTGAAATTATTGGGGAAGCGGATAATGGCGAAGAGGCATTACATTTCGTGCAAAAAGAAAGACCGGATGTCGTACTAATGGATGTATCGATGCCGAAAATGGATGGAATTGAGGCAACAAAACGTCTAAAGCAATACGATGAGACGATAAAGGTACTTATATTAAGTAGTTTTTCAGAGCAAGATTATGTTATACCAGCACTTGAAGCTGGAGCAGATGGTTATCAATTAAAAGAAGTACAACCTGAGCAACTTGTCGCTTCTATTATTGCAGTACATCAAGGAAATGCGAATTTTCACCCGAAAGTAACACCTGCATTAATGGGGCGTACCGCAGTAAAGAAGGAAATAGAAAATCTTTTTTCAATGTTAACGAAAAGAGAGCAAGAGGTACTTCGCGAAATTGCGAAAGGAAGAAGCAACAAGGAGATTGCAGCAGAACTTCATATTACAGAACAAACTGTGAAAACACACGTTTCAAACGTTTTAGCTAAATTGGAAGTGGATGATCGTACGCAAGCCGCATTATACGCAGTGAAACATGGGGAGGATTATTCATAAGCATGAATAATTCTGTTATATCGTATGACAGAATACATAGGAGCAATTAAAATTTATAGTAATCCCTAATATAGGTTTTTCTTCTTTCAATAATTAGGTACAATAAAGTTAAACTAATCGGTTTTTACAGGATAAAGCTACGATAGAAGAGGAGGATATGCTATGCCTGGTACAAGGAGTGGGATTGGAAAGATTCAGGCTTCGTTAAATGGTTTATCACCGAAATTGCGAAGTATTGCCGAACATATTTTGAAACATCCACAAGATGTTGTACATAAATCTATTACAGAATTAGCTGAAGTTACGAGTAGTTCCGAAGCGACGATATTCCGCTTATGTAAACACCTTGGTTTGCAAGGTTTTCAAGATTTAAAGATTACATTAGCTCGTGAAATTGTACATACACCGATGCAAAATATTCATGAAGAGGTATCAGCAGAAGATAGTATGGTAACTGTTGCTAAAAAAGTTTTTCATTCGCATATTACAGGACTGCAAGATACTTTACATTTGCTAAATGAAACAGCACTTGAGCAGGCTGTACGAGCTTTGCAAGAAGCAAGTCGAATTGAGTTTTATGGAAATGGTGGCTCTGGTATTATTGCGATGGATGCGTATCATAAGTTTATGAGAACGGGTATTTCTTGTATCGCTCATACTGATTCGCATTTTCAAATTATGGGAGCAGGTTTACTCTCGGAAAATTCAGTTGTTATTGGCATTTCTCATTCTGGTAGCAATAAAGGATTACTTGAAGCGTTAGAAGTAGCGAAAGCAAGAGGGGCCAAAATTATTGCGATTACGAGCTATAAGAAATCAGCATTAAGTCAACTTGCTGATATTACGTTATATACATCAACACGTGAGACTGAGTTCCGCACAGAAGCAAGTTCATCACGATTAGCACAGTTAAGCTTATTAGATACTTTGTATGTAGGGTTGTCGTTGCAGCGACAAGAGGAAACGCTAAAAAATTTACAAAGTATACGTGAAACGATTTCGATGAAGCGAATATAAAAAAAGCTCTTCAAATGAAGTGCTTTCAGACTGTAGACAAACTATTTTTGGAGAGTTCAAATGCTAAAAAAAATAGTTTGTCTCTTGTTTTATTGATAATTTATCCAATTATATTTATATATAGTGATTATTATATTGAAATTTGCTATAGGCGAGGAAGGTGTCTTATGAAAATATCTGTTTATGTTGCAAGTGCATTTAGCAAGGATCATAAAGGCGGAAATAAAGCGGGAGTGGTATTTATTGAGAATACATTGACCACTACTCAAAAAATGGAAATAGCCAAACAACTGGGCTATGCGGAAACCGCATTTATATCAGAATCTGAAATTGCTGATTATAAATTTGAGTATTTTACACCAAAAGAAGAAGTTGATTTATGTGGTCATGCCACAATCGGATCTTTCACGATACTGATGCATTTAAATGAAAATTTCAAGAATCGCTATACGATTGAAACGAACAGCGGTGTTCTTACTATTACTATAAAAGATGACATCATATTCATGGAACAAAACAAACCGATATTCTATGATGTTGTATCTCCAAACGAGTTCATCGACTGTTTTGACATTAAAGATATAGACAATAATTACCCAATTCAAATTGTCTCCACGGGCTTAAAAGATATTTTAATTCCTATAAAAAGCGAAACACAATTACATGCGCTACAACCTAATTTTGAAAAAATTAAAGAAATCAGCAAGTATTATAATGTTGTCGGGATGCATCTATATACTTTTAATGACAATCGAATTATATGCAGAAATTTTGCTCCACTATACGACATTAATGAAGAAGCAGCGACTCGAACTTCAAACGGTGCATTAGCTTGCTACCTTTATGAACAGCACTACTTGCAAAAAGAAGTCTATGTATTTGAACAAGGTTATTCATTACACTTGCCTTCTGAAATATTAGTTAAATTAGCAACCAATAGCAAAAATAAAATAGAAAAAGTTTATGTTGGCGGTAAAGGCTATTACTGTGAAACTAAGTGTTTAAATATAGAAAATATTGAGTGAAGAGCTTTTTTATCGATGAGAAGTTTGTTACTTTATTTTCTTTTAGAAATGTATGACTTACTTATAGTCAGTGATAAACTCTCATTTTTAAAAATTTAAAATAAAGACCGATTTGTGTAATAATTCAAATATTGTTCATAATTTCACAAGCTGTTTATGAAGTGTCATGTTATGATGAAGATGTAATGATGATTGAACACTTAAATTTGGTACAATAACTAGCCAAAGTAGTGAGGAAAGTAGTTGTGAGATAAACTCATTAAAACGCTAAAACACTAAAGGGGAGATCACATATGAAAGCAGTAGTGGTTAATAAAAACAGCAAAGCAAACATCGAAGTGATTGAAAAAGAATTACGTCCGTTACGCTCAGGCGAAGCGTTAGTAGATGTAGAGTATTGTGGAGTTTGCCACACTGATTTACACGTTGCGAATCATGATTTTGGTAACACTGATGGCCGTATTCTTGGTCATGAGGGTGTAGGTATTGTTACGAAAATAGCTGATGATGTTAATTCGCTAAAGATAGGTGACCGTGTAAGTATTGCATGGATGTTCCAATCTTGTGGACGTTGTGAATATTGCGTAACTGGTAGAGAAACATTTTGCCGTGAAGTTAAAAACGCAGGTTATTCAGTAGATGGTGGTATGGCTGAACAATGTATCGTTACTGCTGATTATGCGGTAAAAGTACCAGAAGGATTAGATCCTGCTCAAGCATCATCAATTACATGTGCTGGTGTAACTACATATAAAGCTATTAAAGTATCAGATATTAAACCTGGTCAACCTATTGTAATCTATGGCTGCGGTGGATTAGGTAACTTAGCTATCCAATATGCTAAAAATGTATTTGGTGCAAAGGTAATCGCAGTAGACATTAATGACGACAAATTAGCCTTAGCGAAAGAAGTTGGTGCTGATATGACTATCAATCCAATTTCTCAAGGTCCTGCTGATAAAATTGTTCAAGAGGAGCTTGGTGGCGCTTATGCTGCGGTAGTAACAGCAGTCTCTAAAGTAGCCTTTAACTCAGCAGTTGATGCAGTACGTGCTTGCGGTAAAGTAGTTGCAGTAGGGCTACCAGTAGAAACAATGGACTTAAACATCCCGCGACTTGTACTGGATGGAATTGAAGTAGTTGGTTCTCTAGTGGGTACTCGTAAAGATTTGGAAGAGGCGTTTATGTTTGGGGCAGAAGGAAAAGTAGTGCCGGTTGTTCAAACTTGTTCGCTAGATAAAGTACAAAATGTATTCGAAGAAATGGAACAAGGTAGAATTCAAGGGCGTATGGTAATTGATTTTAAAAAACATAATTGTGATTGCAAATAATTCACTTTAAATATAAAAAGCATGAGTCTAGCAAAGGACATGTAAAAAAGTTAGACAGCATAAGAAGATGATTCCTGTATTTAATAGGGATCATCTTCTTTATTTTCTACTAATATCGATGCCAATTAATACTTGATTAATGAGAAATGATTAAAGGTTTACTTTATTTGCAAACGAAAAGGAATCTTTATGTTTAACAAATTTTTTATGATCTGGAACGTTTTGAATTGCTACAATTTGCGAATCTCTTGCTTTCAGTGCATCTTGAATCCCGATGGTCATAAGCTTAATAAATAGAATCGTAATAAAGAATGAAGCGAGAGTATAAAAAATAATCCACCATGAAAGATTCATTTCATTACGATTTAATCCAATAAGACCTGCCCAATCATTAGATAGAGAAACAGGTTTGAGCACTCCGTCATAGAGTTCACGCATTTGTATGCCGCCAATTACAATGTTAAGCAACGCTAAATGGATAACGAGTATGAGTGTTTGGACGATATGTTCCATAAATAATACAAATAAGCGGTCAAGTAATAAGACTCGTAAGTGTTTTTTAATAATATGAAAACGACTAGCCCCCAGTAATTGTGAACTTAAGATGTAATCTTGTTTCATAAATTCATCAACCTCTGAGGATATGTATAAAGAAAGTGTAGGCAGAGCGACGAAAATAAGTACGAGTACTTGATAAAACGTAAATGAAATATTTGGATCTACCCCATCAGCATTTGATGTGATTATAATATTAACGGGCGTGATGAGTATGAATGCGATAAATAGAGTTGGAATATAATAAAAAACTTCTGAGCATGACTGGAAAAATCTCTTGAGTTTTGGAGCATATAAACTTAAGAGGATTCCTATACATGTTCCGCATAAAATTCGAAAGAAGCTAATTGCTACGGCTAATAAAATAGTGAATTTTGCTCCTTCTACAATTTGTAAGAAAACAGACTCTCCAAAACGATCAGATCCAAAAGGTGGAATTAACGATGGCGGAAAGGGGGCCTTTCCAAGTAATTCGTTATTGTCATTGTAAAGTAACTGAGGAGGTTTTGGGATGTTATCTTTAAAGAACCAACTATAAATAAAACTAGCTGAAATAAGTATGAATAGATAAGTAAAGCCGATTAAAAAGCGTTTTGATTTCCAAATAGATTTCATAATGATACTCCTTTCAATTGCTTTTTCCATCTATTCATCATGAATGAGACTATTTGGAAAATGGCATAAAACGGTAAAATAATCATAACAAGTATGATAAATGCAGCGGGAGGTGAAACAAACGCCTTATTAAATAGAAATTGAATAATGCCTTCCATATTAAAAACAAATTCTAAAATGAATAAATTAGAAAGTAAGAAAACAAAAATCGTTTTTAAATGGTGAAAGAAGTGGATAGATATATTTTTGAATAAATGAATGCAGAGTATATAACTTGATGAAAGGCCTTTTCCATATGCAACCTCTACGTAATGTTTTCCTTCTTCTTCTTTTATGTATAACACCATCATCCGAAACATTTGTAATGTAGGTAAGACAGCTAATGATAAAATAGGGAGTAAATAAGCTCGATTTTCATTAAAAGAAATAATAGTGACAGGAGATTCCCCGAATTTTTGAAGTACCCATATGAAGAATATTTGCAAACAAATCATCATCATCATATCAGGGACAGCTTCTAATATGAAAACAATTCGGTTTATCCATTTTTTTATATAATCTTTCGCTAAAAAATAAAAAAATGCCATGCTAGATGATAGAAAGAGAGCAAGAAAAAAGGCTAAAAATAATATAGTGAATGAATATAGGTAAGGTTCTAAAACAGTTGGAAATAATGATGTTTTTTTGAAATGGCCAAACTTCGGGTCTGATCCTATAATCACTAATGATTCAGGGGAGAAGACCTGTTTTAACATGGTAACGATCTGATTAAAAAAATAAATTGGTTGAAAGGTAAACCCTTGTTGAGTGATAAATAAATAAGGTAAATTTAATAATAGTAAGAGTGA
Source organism: Bacillus sp. AF62 (assembly GCF_050312695.1). Lineage (NCBI taxonomy): Bacteria > Bacillati > Bacillota > Bacilli > Caryophanales > Bacillaceae > Bacillus > Bacillus sp. AF62. The sequence continues at coordinate 50,827 of NZ_JBNPJZ010000052.1, forward strand.
TAAAAGAATTGATGAAAGCTTAATTGTGAATTGAGATATTTTATTTAACATTAAATCCCTCCGACATCTTTTTACAACATTATACAATAAATTCTACATTATTGTTTTATTTTTCTGAAAAATAAAAATACTATTAAATTTTATAGTATGTAAGATATATTTACAAGATAAAAAAGTGATAGCAGGGGGGCCGCGCTCTATGTTTATCAAGATAAAAGGACTAGTGAATCTAAAGCAATAAACAAGAGCAAAATGCACAGAATTCTCATTCTGCGGGTAGTTACTTTTCTTGGCTTGATGGTTATGTAACGTGATCCCTAAAAATGAATATTGCTTTTCAACGCTTTTTCATGCAAATGAGTAGAACGTATGGAGGACTATGTATGTGTTGTTAATGAGAGGAAAGAGTGTATTGCGTAAAGAATATAACGTAATTTTACCGCACGGAAAAGCTAAATTTAGTATATAAGTGAAATGGAATGAGGGGATTTACTTTTTGTTGTGAAAAAAATTTTCTTTTTATAAATTGATAAATGAAAAAATATTTTATATACTAATTCATGTAAACGGTTTACTAAATCGTATTTTGCTAGAAATGAAGGGAAGATTCGCATGGAAACAAGGGGGAGAGTAATCGGGATTGATATCGGTACCACAAGTACAAAAACGGTTGTGTTCACAGAAAAAGGAAAAGTCATTGCATCACATGCAATCGATTACCCAATTATTCAACCGAATGTAGGATGGGCTGAGCAAGATCCTGATGTAATATGTGCCGCTGTATACAAAAGTGTAAGCGTTGCCATTGAAAAAGGTAATGTATTACCAGAAGATATTTCTTCAATCGGTATTAGTACAGCTATGCACGCATTAATTGCAGTAGATGAAAATGGTGCGCCATTAACGCGTTCTATCATTTGGGCAGATAATCGAAGTACGAAGCAATCAGAAAAATTATTACAACAAATGAATGGGCATGAAATTTATAGACGTACAGGTACACCGATTCATCCGATGTCACCACTTTCTAAATTGTTATGGATGAAAGAAGAGGAACCAGAGTTATATACAAGTGCCTATAAATTCATTTCCATTAAAGAGTATGTGATTTACCAATTATTTTCACGCTACGTAGTTGATTATTCGATTGCTTCTGCTACAGGGTTATTTAATTTAGAAACATTAAACTGGGATAAAGATGTTTTGACTATGTTACATATGTCACCAGAACAATTATCAAGCCCTGTACCCACTACATATATTTTATCAGGTATGAAGCCAGAATTAGCACAGAAGATGGGGATAAGTGCAGAAACACCAATTGTCATCGGAGCAAGTGATGGGGTTCTTGCAAATGTAGGAGTTGGTGCGATATCACCGGGTGCGGCTGCAATTACGATTGGAACGAGTGGTGCGGTTCGAACAATCTCATCAAATATAAATACAGATGAGAAAGGGAGAACGTTTTGTTACGCATTAACAGATGAGCACTGGGTAATCGGTGGTCCAACGAATAACGGCGGAATATTACTGAGATGGTTACGTGATGAATTTGGTAGTCCAGAGCAAGAAGTAGCAAGAAAGCTCGGCATTGATCCTTATGATTTATTAATTAAATATGCAGAAAGCGTACCAGCTGGAGCGGATGGGCTATTGTTCTTACCTTTCTTATCTGGAGAACGCGCACCTTACTGGAATGCAAACGCTCGTGGTACATTCTTTGGAATCAATCTTCAACATAAACGAGAACATTTTATACGTGCAGTGATGGAAGGTGTTTGTATGAGTGTATATTCAGTAGCACTCGCAATCAGGGATTGTACAGGGCCACTTACTGAAATACGAGTTTCAGGAGGGTTTGCAAAATCTGCATTTTGGAGACAAATGTTGTCCGATATGATGGGAAAAGAATTGTTTGTACCTGAAAGTCATGAAGCATCTGCGCTTGGGGCAGCGGCAGTTGCTTTATATGCTGTAGGAAAAATTGATTCTCTTGAAGAGGTAAAGGATTGGATTGATATTGTCCATCACCATGTACCGAATAAAGAAAATACGGCTATATATTTAGAAATGTTTTATATGTATGAACGACTTTACAATCGCTTGAAAGAAGAATTTGATTGTATAGCTGCTTTCCAACGTAAACAATAGGGGGATTGGGAGAAATGGTAGTTGGGATCGTACTAGCGGCAGTTGTCATACTACTTTTACTTATTACGGTAGTAAAATGACATCCATTTGTCGCATTAATTTTAACAGCAATTGGTGTAGGTTTAGCAATGGGAATGCCTTTAATTGGAACTTCACCAAAAGATCCAGGGATTATTGATTCTATTAAACTAGGGCTTGGTAATACGTTAGGCTTTTTAGCGATAGTTTTAGCACTAGGAACGATGCTTGGAAAAATGATGGCCGAATCTGGCGGTGCTGAACGTATCGCTAACACATTAATTAATCGTTTTGGGAAGAAACGAGTTCACTGGGCGATGATGTTCGTTGCATTTTTAGTAGGGATTCCGGTATTTTTCCAAGTTGGATTCGTCCTATTAATTCCGTTAGTATTTACAATTGCGTTAGAAACTGGGGTATCACTTATTACAATCGGTATTCCGCTAGTAGCAGGACTGTCAGTCGTACACGGACTTGTCCCACCGCATCCAGCGGCAATGGCGGCAGTGGGTATTTTTAAAGCAGATGTAGGGAAGACAATTTTATATGCGTTAATTGTCGGACTTCCAACTGCAATTATTTCAGGTCCACTTTACGGGAAATGGATTGGTGCTCGTATACATAAGGAAGTACCATTAGATATAGCGGAGCAATTTATTGAAAGAGATAAGAAGAAAGAACTTCCTAGCTTCGGAAATACATTGTTTACTATTTTACTTCCAGTATTTCTTATGCTTGGTGCATCCATTGCTGAAGTAGCGTTACATAAAACGAGTCAACTTGCACAAGTGTTACACTTTATTGGAGATCCAATAGTCGCTTTATTAATTGCAACGATTTATTCTTTCTTTAGCCTTGGTTATGCAAAAGGATTTTCTAAAGATAAAGTATTACAATTTACAAATGATTGCCTTGGGCCAATTGCAAACATACTGTTAGTAATTGGTGCTGGTGGTGCATTTAATAAGGTATTATTAGATTCTGGAATTGGTACTACAATTGCTGAAATGGCGAAAGAATCACATATTTCACCAATATTACTTGGATGGGGAATTGCTGCACTTATCCGAGTTGCGACAGGATCGGCAACTGTTTCTATGATGACAGCAGCTGGTATTGTTGCGCCGATTGCAGCAAGTACACCAGGTGTAAATGTTGAATTATTAGCACTTGCAACAGGTGCAGGGTCATTAATTTTATCACACGTGAATGATTCAGGATTTTGGATGATTAAAGAGTATTTCGGAATGACTGTGAAAGAAACGTTATTAACATGGACTGCAATGGAGACTATATTATCTGTAGTAGCACTTGGGCTAATTTCGATATTAAATATATTTGTATAGAATAGGAGATTGATTAATATGAAACTAGGATTAATTGGATTAGGAAAAATGGGATTCCCATTAGCTGAACACTTACATGAAGACAAGCATGAAGTAGTTGTATACGATGTAAATAAAGAGCTTGTAGAAAAGGCAGGAAAACTAGGAATTACTGCACGTCATACATTAAAAGAAATGATCGCTGAATTAGAAGCTCCTCGTACGATCTGGGTAATGGTGCCTGCAGGAGAAGTTGTAGAGTCAGTATTAAAAGATGTGTATCCGTTATTAGATGAAGGTGATATCGTTATTGAAGGTGGAAATTCATTCTATAAAGATACGTTACGCCGTGCTGAAGAAGCAAAAAGCTTCGGATTACATTATGTAGATATCGGTACATCTGGCGGTGTAGAAGGAGCTAGATCCGGTGCTTGTTTAATGGTTGGTGGAGAAAAAGAAATTTACGACCAATTAGAACCTTTATTTAAAGATTTAGCAGTAGAAAATGGCTATTCTTATGCTGGCCGCGTTGGTAGTGGTCATTTCTTAAAAATGGTTCATAACGGTATTGAATACGGCATGATGCAAGCAATTGCTGAAGGATTTGAAGTACTAGATAAGAGTGACTTTGATTTCAATTATGAAGATGTTGCAAAAGTATGGGCGAACGGATCAGTAATCCGCGGTTGGTTAATGGACTTAACTGAAAAAGCATTTGCAGATGATCCTAAACTTGATGGCATTAAAGGTGTAATGAACTCTTCAGGAGAAGGGAAATGGACTGTTGAAACTGCGCTTGAGTTACAAGCAGCGGCACCAGTAATCGCGATGTCATTATTTATGCGCTATCGTTCTCAGGAAGATGATACATTCCATGGAAAAGTAGTTTCAGCACTACGTAATCAGTTCGGTGGACATGAAGTTGTAAAAAAATAAGGATGTTTTTGAAAAGAAACTTGTGCATAAGCGCAAGTTTCTTTTTTATAGTTTAAGAACCTGTTTAGAATCTATGGTATAATCTGTACAAAAAAGGATATTTTCTATGATACATAATTATACAAGTAAC
>NZ_JBNPJZ010000319.1:0-240 GCF_050312695.1 Bacillus sp. AF62
CTACTCGTTTTATATGATTCACATAGAGTTTGCTCTAAATCATCCTACTATTCGTTCCATTACCCGTTCTGCAGAAGGTAAAACATGTAATATAATGAAAAATATAGGAGGGTTCTTATGAATAAAAGAATAAAATGGTGTAGTAGTTTGTTCATTTTGTTAACCATACATTCTCTACCATGTATGGCTGCGCAAGCTGATCAGAGACAGGTGCAACATATATATAGTACACACGATGAA
>NZ_JBNPJZ010000320.1:0-240 GCF_050312695.1 Bacillus sp. AF62
TGGGCCTAAATGGACTCGAACCATCGACCTCACGCTTATCAGGCGTGCGCTCTAACCAGCTGAGCTATAGGCCCATAATTGAAAAGCGGGTGAAGAGAATCGAACTCTCGACCAGAGCTTGGAAGGCTCTTGTTTTACCACTAAACTACACCCGCATTAAATTGAAAATGGTGAGCCATGAAGGATTCGAACCTTCGACCCTCTGATTAAAAGTCAGATGCTCTACCAACTGAGCTAATG
>NZ_JBNPJZ010000321.1:0-239 GCF_050312695.1 Bacillus sp. AF62
CAATTAGAGCAAGGAATGCCCTATCGTTCTTTACGAAAAACGATTGCGATTAATCTATTAGATTTTGATCTCTTTCCTCAATATGATGACATACATACAGTCGGACAATTTTGGAGTCAACAGCATAAGGAAGTGTTGCTCGAAGATTTGGAAATCCATTTTATTGAAATTCCGAAATTGCTACAGCAATGGAGAGAAGAAAAAATTAATCCGTGGGAAAATGAATTTGCTCGTTGGTT
>NZ_JBNPJZ010000322.1:0-239 GCF_050312695.1 Bacillus sp. AF62
GCTATCTATTGCATGTTCAGCTAGTTTTTCTGATTCATAACATTGCATATTTATTTTAGTTTTGCAACACCCTCTAAATAAGGTGAGTAGTCATCATTTTTGAAAATATACGAGTTATGATGTACCGCTATATACTTAACTTTATTAACTATTTTATTTATTTAGAGGGTGTTGCAAAACTCATAAATATCCAAAAATGAATGCATAAAGAAACCCGTTTTCCTGGAAGAATGATAGTA
>NZ_JBNPJZ010000323.1:0-238 GCF_050312695.1 Bacillus sp. AF62
TTCCTCCTAAAGTTAAAAAGAGCGTACTCAAATTCTGTTTTGTATGAACAGGCTTTTGAATAGGCTCTTTTGGATTTATATTTGTTTGTAAATCATTCAGAATTTCGTTTTTTAGTCCTAATAGTGCAGAGTTTAAATCTTCTTTTGTAATTCCTTGGCCATTGTTCATTGTTCCATTTCTAAAACCATCGATTACCTTTTGTGGAAGCATGGCAGCAGTAGAAGCTGACGCTGTCAT
>NZ_JBNPJZ010000324.1:0-233 GCF_050312695.1 Bacillus sp. AF62
GCATCACCTTTATTCATAACAACCACCTTATTTCAGAAGATGAATATTTTCTCAATATATAATAGATTGAATTTTCAGTATTCTTTGGTATGATAAAGAAGAATAACTGTCATTATTCTCTTCTCGAAGGACGGACTATGCCAATAGAACCGTTCTTTTTTTTGTTAATACCTTTTATTATTTAGAAATTTATTATACTATACATTTGCGTAACTTTCATTTCATCTTTTACC
>NZ_JBNPJZ010000325.1:0-232 GCF_050312695.1 Bacillus sp. AF62
GAAATAAATAATTGCAAGATAGACGGGCTTCCAATACCAGGCGCAATTACTGAAACATATACCGTCCAAATCGGATTCGCATTTAAAGGACCATTCACAGGAGCACCACTCGCCCCATCAGAACTATAGACACCCGCTGACGTTAACGTTTCCAAATCTGTATTAGAAGGGATTGCCTCCGTATAAGGAAACGCGCCATACGCACCAATCGTCTGTGCATTTAAGGTAATAG
>NZ_JBNPJZ010000326.1:0-230 GCF_050312695.1 Bacillus sp. AF62
GAAAAAAATACCATGTCTGTAGATGGTAGTGGACTGCGTGATACTTGTTTATTTGCAATGACTCGTCAACGGTATACGCATACGAAAAAACAGGGGTGTATATCCACAAAGCAAACATGATATATATGACTTCTGTTGTAAATTTCAAAAAAACGTTCGGTTACGAGCTGTGTTTATTGGATAGAAAAGCTTGCATCAGAAGTAAAATGTCTTTTGTTAACAGACAATTG
>NZ_JBNPJZ010000327.1:0-227 GCF_050312695.1 Bacillus sp. AF62
GGTGCGGCTGGATCACCTCCTTTCTATGGAGAATTGATGAACGCTGTTCATCAATATAAGTTTCCGTGTTTCGTTTTCGTTTAGTTTTGAGAGTTCAATTCAACATTGACTCTTAAATGAGGATATGATATAAATAAATCCTGCAATTTGTATGGGCCTATAGCTCAGCTGGTTAGAGCGCACGCCTGATAAGCGTGAGGTCGATGGTTCGAGTCCATTTAGGCCCA
>NZ_JBNPJZ010000328.1:0-226 GCF_050312695.1 Bacillus sp. AF62
TAGGTCTTTCACAGATTGGAAAAACAATTGGATTACAAACAAAATATGTTCCGTTACTCAATTTAACGCTTGGCATTATGCTAGGCGTTTTATTTATGGGCGGAGATATCAAAACAAATGTATTTCAAGGAATCATCATTGGACTGTCGGCAAGTGGATTATTTGACCACACAAAAATTATAAAAAAGGATGTTGATGCTAAATGAAAAAGACAATGAAACATATT
>NZ_JBNPJZ010000073.1:0-54192 GCF_050312695.1 Bacillus sp. AF62
AGTAGGTCCTGTATCTCCAGTAGGTCCTGTATCTCCAGTAGGTCCTGTATCTCCAGTAGGTCCTGTATCTCCAGTAGGTCCTGTATCTCCAGTAGATCCTGTATCTCCAGTAGGTCCTGTATCTCCTTGTGGTCCTGTTGCTCCCGTTGGGCCAGTTGCCCCCGTTACACTCGGTCCCGTAGGTCCAGTGGGTCCTGTCGTACCAAACGCTTGCCAAGGATTCCAAACACCACCAGTCTGGCTTCGCACATATACAGATGGATTGGAAATAAATAATTGCAAGATGGACGGGGTTCCGATGCCAGGCGCAATGACCGAAACATATACTGTCCAAATGGGATTGGCATTTGGTCCATTAACAGATGGTCCAGATACTCCATCGGAACTATAGACACCAGCTGATGTTAAGGTATTGAGATCCGTATTAGAAGGAGTCGTGGCGTAAGAAAACGCACCGACATCCTGTGCGTCTAATGCAACTGCACCAGTTTGACCGTTTACTGTCAATACAGATCCAGCAGGTCCTGTTGGACCAGCTGGACCTGTTGGGCCAACCATAGTAGGCATTTCCATAACACTTTCTAATTTTCCTTTTAACAACATTTCCGTTTCAGAGGCGCTTTTTAAAGTAGATTGTACGCTTTTGTTTAATTGGATTAATTGATCGAATGTAGGAGGCGTTGCCAAATTATTATTGGTTAAAGTTCCTAATGCATATTGTAACTTTTCTCCCTCTGCATTAATAATATGTGCTAAACCGAGTTCTTGCATGGCAATGGAGGACAGCAATAAATTAATTGCTTCCTCTCGTGTCAAAGTAATATTCGGATTAATATCCGGTAAATTCGGCTGCGACATGCTTCATTCTCCTTCCTATTTGCATCTGTCACTTGTATCAAATCTTTTGATTTACTTTTACCAATACAGATATGGTTCTATATACCATATGATTCTCTCTACTCCCTTTTTTACATTAGATGTAAATGGAACACCTCTTCTCCTATCTCTTTTTCCGTAAAACAAAAAAACCATGCAAGCTCTGAGACTTGAATAGGGGTTTCACAACCCAAATTACCGATATTACATACATTTTCTAAACCAAAGAGTAACTCACAGGAATACACAAAATGATTATAACTACCTGCGGCGCTAGTTGATTTAGAATATTAAAAGGTGCTGGAAAATAGAAAAAGATTGCATATATTGAACTCAAAATGACCAAGAAATGAGTGAATGATATGCAATCTCCTAAATACATAAATAATTATACAAATACCCTTACCGTTTTTAATCAAATTTTAGAAATTGTCGTTAAACTATACAAAAAGTGTATACCATCTACGATTAAAAATCGTAAGAATGTTGATAAATTAGTCCAACCCGATACGGATGTTAGACTAAAAAGTAGACACAGGTTATTATAATAAAAATAAACCGAATGAGATAATATGAAGTGCCCCCCCTAGATTATCAAGTCAGGGATTTTAATCCATAATAATGAGTGAGAACAAACATTATGAATGGGTTTATACCCTATGACAATAGGAGGCTACTATGGAAAATATAATCTATATCGGGATGGATGTCCACAAGGAACGCCTTAGTTTATGTGCGTTGCACGGAACAACCGGGGAAATTGTAGGAGAAGCACGATGTGCTTCAAATGTATCTCTCGTGAAAAAATTCGTTGAGAAACTGAAAACAAAATATAGGGAAGATATAAACATTAAAGCTAGATATGAGGCTGGTTGTTTAGGATATTCACTCCATAATCTTCTTGAACAAAACGGAATTGATTGTGATATTTTAGCTCCCACAACAATGTACAGTTCATCAAAAAACAAAATGGTGAAAAATGATAAATTCGATGCCAAAATGATTGCTCTTAATTTAGCGAATGGCACCTACAAAGAAGTATATGTTCCAGAAGAAGAGGATGTTGCCGTGAAAGAGTATATCCGTATGTTAGGTGATTTTAAAACATCATTGAAGAAAATCAAACAACAGATAAAGGCATTCCTTTTAAGGCATGGCTATGTGTATGAAGGGATATCAAGCTGGACAATCACTTATATGAAATGGGTAAGGAACCTTGATTTACAAGGATTATTCAAAGAAACGTTAGGCGAGTATCTATTACAGTATGAGGTTCTAGTTGATAAAATTGAGCGGTTCAGTCTGAGGTTAGAAGAATTATCTCATCGTGAAAGGTACGAAGAACCAATCGCAAAGTTAAGATGCTTAAAAGGGATAGACACAACAGCAGCAATGAATGTTTATGTAGAAATTGCAGACTTCACTCATTTTCCCACAGCTAAAGCATTTATGGCTTATCTAGGATTGACGCCAATCGAAAGTTCAAGTGGAGAGAAAATTAGTCGAATTTCGATTACAAAGCAAGGCAATTCGGCCGTTAGGTCTATGCTTGTAGAATGTGCAAATGCTTTAGTAAAAGGAACAATCGGATTAAAATCGAAACGAGTGAAAGCAAGACAAACAGGGAAGCCCAGAAATGTTGCCATTACAGCGATTGCAAGAGAACTTGGGTGTTTTATCTGGGGATTAGAAACAGGAAAAATTTAAAAAATCAAAAAGGGATATGAAGGGGCTGCATTCATAGTTAGAGACCCAAAGTATCAATCGATTGATGGTATAGATGAGCTTCAGAGATAATGAATTACAGGTCTGGCTATCTATTTTGACACCTTTCTGGCACAGCTGAAATTCTGATAAACAAGCTATTTATTAGAATGTGAAAAGATGTGAACCACGTAACGAGATGATAAGAGCCTAACGACGGACCATTAACCTGAGGTAACCAATCCACGAATAACAGAGTGGTTAACTGTCGATAAACCTTATTTCTGAAGCTTTTGTGTGCCATCAAGAAAAAATATTGTGGTTGAAAAACTATTGACAAAGGTCACTTCATAACAGGTGTCTACATGGGGAAAATAAAACAATATGGAGAAAAATTTAAACGCCAAAGAGTAATGCATGTTTGACAAACGGGTAAAGCTGTAGCTCAAGTTGCCCGAGAATTAGGAATTTCAGTGAATACCCTTCACGGTTGGGTAAAGAAATATAAACAAGAGTTCGCGGTGATACAGCAACGAGCGTTCCGTTCTGAGGACAAAAAAACAAATGAAATGGAGCGACGTATTCGAGATTTAGAGGCAGAAAATGCAATCTTAAAAGGTGATGCACTTCTTCGCGAAAGACCATCGATAAAATTTAAGTTTATCCATCGACATCGCTTCACATACCGAGTGGAGAAGATGTGCCAAGTCCTACATGTATCCCGAAGCGGATATTACAAATGGAAACATCACACCAAAAGCCTTAGGCAAATACAGAGAGAACAAATAACCAAAGAAATCCACCGTATTTTCCTAGAATCGCGTTGTTTATAGGGAAGTCCCAAAGTAACGTCTGTCTTATGTCAAAAAGGAAAGTAAATCTTACAAAAAACAGTGTCCAGAATCATGAAAGAACAGGGATTACAATCAAGAACTGTAAAAAAATATAAAGCTACTACAAATTCCAAACATTCTTATCCGATACAGGACAATGTGTTAAATCGTCAATTCAAGGTAAAAAAGCTAAATCAAGTTTGGGTAGCCGATATTACCTATGTATCGACGAAAGAAGGATGGTTGTATGTAGCAAGTCTGATGGACTTGTATTCTAGAAAAATTGTGGGCTGGCATGCTAATTGTACGATGACAAAAAATTAGTATTGAAGGCTTTACAACAAGCTTATTTCCGTCAAAAACCGGAAGGTTCAGTCTTGTATCATTCTGATCGAGGAAGTCAATATGCTTCCCATGATTATCAAAAACAATTACAACAGTATGGAATGCAATGTAGCATGAGTAGAAAAGGGAACTGTTATGATAACGCTTGTATCGAATCATTCCATGGTGTCTTGAAAAAAGAACGTATTTATTAGCAACAATACGCAACACATACCCAAGCACAGCAAGATATTTGGGAATACATTGAAATCTTCTATAATCGTAAAAGAATTCATTCAGCGAATGGTTATTTATCTCCGACAGAAAAAGAACATACTTACGATTTGGAGACTGCATAATTAAATTTATCTGTGTCTATTTTATTGACTTAATATCACTCTCACCAATAGACTAACATGATTAGGACCGCAACCACATACTATATATAGAAAAATGAGGGGATACAAATAGGTAATCTGCCAATTGTATACGACTCTGGTACAGTTCACCTTAAAATAAATAAATTTACCATAAATAACCATTTATTATTTTACCTACCGCACGCTGTTTTTCAACCTAATATATTGTTTTTTCCTGATTTTTATAAAAGGAGGCCGAAATAGAATATGTCTCTTCCTAATCTCCCTGATATCACACCTGATATCTCTTTAACACGACAAGAAGTCATTAACTTATTACTCTCTTCCATTGCCATGGAGGAAATTGGTTTATCACATATACTCAATGCAGAAGGTGAAAAATTACAACATTTCATGAAACAAAAAAAACGAAATTTTTGCGAATATATAGCTATCAATCAAAGTGTGAATGCTACATTAAAAACAATTGTAAAATCTCAGCTATTGCTACAATTAAAATTAGAAGAAGTTAACGCTATAAAAGATGTAGAAAATCCAGAACACTGCACACCCTGTAAATCATATGAAGAACATACACCATGCTGTAAACAAACTTGTTATCCTTGCCAGCCAACAAGATGCCCATCTGTACCTTGTAGAAGGTTTAATTGCGATTGCAAAAGTGGGAATTCTCACCCACCACCGCTACAAAAAAAATGTACATGTCAACCCAATATTCACAAATGTCACTGTAATGACTAATCTTGTTTCGTATTGGTGGTGTAGAAATGGCGCCTCTTGATTCCTCACCTACACAGGCCATGTTGGATGCAACTCTCTTTTATATAGAGCACTCCTGTTTACTTTGCCGAGAAATGGTATCTCAAGATTCTTACGATCCATATGAACAAAAAGAAATAACTCATACCCTATATGAATCATTCTGGATTTCCCATGCGCTTATTCAAAATATTACCATTCATCATCCTGACATAGTAAGGTGCACTACACAATGTAACAACCCTGCTCTACCTTCACACACACTTGATCGAATGAAAAAGATTCGATATTTGTTACAAAAGCTAAGACAACATTTGCGTACTTTCCGTTTTCTTGATCCGAATCAAAAATGTAGCACACTACTTCAGATGTTATTACACCAAGAAATCCTAAACATACGAGCCGTAAAACCATTTCATAATAAAACCAGTCCTCCTTGGATAAATCCCATCATATCTAATAAGAAGATATGATAAGAAACAATGATCCTACCAGATACCTCCAACGTCTCTTGTACGAAATAAAGAAGCGTAAGAGCCTGTTTAAAATCTTTTCAATAAAATTGCCACACCTGCCAATAAGCAAATCTGTCTACTATTTTCAAGTGTTCGTTCACAATTCTTCCATAGTCTACGGTAATTTTCCAACCAGGCAAAGGTGCGTTCCAAAATCCAGCGTTTTGGTAACACGACAAATTTGTGAAGTTCAGAGCATTTGATGATTTCAACTGAACAATCAATCGTTTCTTTTATTGATTACGCAAAGGATGGTCCTATATATCCTCCATCACAAAGTATATTTGTTACTTTTTCCAATGTTTTCTTGTGCCTTTCACACATTTGGATGGCGCCCTCTCGGTCTGTTATGTTCGCAGTTGTTACATCAATTGCATGAATGAGACCGTCCGTATCTACAGCGATATGACGTTTGATTCCTGACACTTTCTTTCCGGCATCATAACCCTTTTCACCAGCTATCCATGTGTTTTTCACGCTTTGTGCATCTACGATGCAGAAACTTGTCTCATTCTTACGTCCACCTTGCTCGCGATAGGTTTCAACCAATTTTTTTATGCACTTTTTCGAGAAGACTTATGCCATTCTCGTCTACTTTCCGCCAAATCTGATAGTAGAAATAAACAGTTTGCCAGTTTGGGAAGTCACATGGTAGATTGCGCCATTGACAGCCTGTGGTAAGCACGTATAGTACGCCGCAGAATACCTCATATAAATTAACTGTGCGTGGACGCGTCCTTTTACGTGCGTTTTCCAAATCTTCTCGAATGAGTTCAAACTGTTCACGTGAAACGTTACTTGTATAATTATGTATCATAGAAAATATCCTTTTTGTACAGATTATACCATAGATTCTAAACAGGTTCTTAGAGAATACGATAATTGGAGCAATTTCTATCGTAATTGGAATTATACTTGGTATAGCACTATCAAAAAGCTTTTTTGAATTCATCGGGAAATCGCTCTTCTTAAGTGAGTCATTTTCCTATTTCTTCTCTCCAATTGCTACTTTTTTTACAGTTATTTTGTTTGGAGTTCTATTCTTTTTTGTTTCATTACGTAGTTATTATAAAATTGGACGCATTTCTGTTTTGGAGTTATTTCAAGAGACAAAAAAAACAAAAGATTTACCTAGGTTTTCTAAGAAGAAATTCATAATTTCCCTGTTAATTTTGGTTATTTCGTATGTTTTTATCCTTTATGCAACTTTACCTGTACTATTATTTTCTTTTTTGCCTTTATCTGCTCTTTTATTGTTAGGGACGTACCTTTTTTGTTCACACGGATTAGTAGGAACTGTATCGTATTTAATTAATAAAGAAAAAAAACATTTAAATGGCATTCGAATGCTAATATTTATAAGTCTAAGGAAAAAACTTTATTATAATGCTAAAATCATCTTTCTTGTTTCAATATTCTTATCAATGATAATGATATTAATCAGCTCTATATATTTATATTCGGAGTTGAATGATCAAAGAATGCGAAGTAGCCACCCACAGCCAGCTGTATTTATTGTTGATAAAAAACAAGAGAATACATTAGAATCTGATTTAGAAAAAAATTTCAAAGGAGAGGTTGAGGGATTTCATAAGAAAAAATGGGAAGGTGTATTACTGAAATCATCAAAGGAAGAAGGACAAACTCTTATACTACAAACAGATTCATTCTTTATAAAGAACTGGACAAAAACAAAAAAAGATAACCTGTTATTTAGTAAAAAAAATGCTAATATCGATAAGTTGAATATCCAAACAAATAAAGGGAATACAAAATTGATAGTAAAAAATGTAGTTGAAGGACATGCGATAAACCCGGTATCTGGGATAGATAATGTAGTTTTTGTACCAGCAGATATACTTAATGAATTAGAGAAGGGAATATTACCTACTCAACATGTTTCATTTTATACATTAGATTTCAAGGAAGATAATAAGAGTTATAGTGCACTAAAAACTTTATTTGAGGCACTCCCTTTAGAGATAAAGGAACAGTCCAGCGTTCGTCTTCTTCATTATGAAAATACAGTTCAATTAACTTCAGTTTTATGGATAATAGCATTATTTATTGGTTTTATCTTGCTAATTGCTTTATCCAGTCTTCTTTGGTTTAAGTTATACGAAGATATATCTAATGATAGAAAAATATTTCACGCTTTAAGAAAAATTGGTTTGAATTTCAATGAAATAAAAAAAACATTAAGAGTTCAAATTGCAATAATTTTCTTTGTACCAATTATTCTCGGGGGAATAAATCTATTCATAGCAATCTATGCCTTGCAAAATATATTGGGAGGATTTAAAATTTACTCAATAATATTAATATTTTTTATTTTCTTGGTATTCCAATTGGTATTTTGCTTCATTTCAAACCACGTTTATTATAAGAAGGTTGTTCATGAAAAGAATATTAATTAGCAAGAAAATATATTTCACAAAATAATAAGAGTTTTAAAATAAACTAGAGAGGAGTGTTTTTTTGAATGGAACGATTCTTGTTGTAGATGATGAGTCAGAAATTGTAGATGTACTCTCTGATATATTCTGTGATCGGGGTTATAAAGTTCTCAAGGCTTACAATGGAGAACAAGCTCTAAATCATTTGAAAACACAAGTTGATTTAGTCATTTTAGATATTATGATGCCAAAAATGGACGGTTTTGAATTTTGTAAGGTCGTTCGTGAACAAATAAAATGCCCGATTCTATTTTTGAGTGCTAAACATTCAGAAATAGATAAAGTGAAAGGCTTTACTTTAGGTGGAGATGATTATATTACAAAACCATTCCAAGTTAAGGAGCTCATCGCACGTGTGGAGGCCCACTTGAGGCGTGAGAAAAGAGAACGTGTAAACTTGCAAAATCAACGTTTCTTAGGAAACTTGACCATTAACTATTTACAGCATGATGTTTTTATTGATGGAGTAAAAATAGATGTAACGAGTAAAGAGTTTAAAATATTAGAGCTTTTAACGGTAAATTTAGGACAAATTTTTTCTAAGGAACAAATTTATGAGAAAATTTGGGGATTGGATGCAGTAGGAGATCTCAATACAATAATAGTGCATATTAATAACTTAAGAGCTAAATTAAGTTTGGGTATGTCAACTTACCATATTAAAACCGTATGGGGAGTTGGCTATAAGTTGGAGAAATGTTAATGTTAAAAAAATTATCGTTGAAAAACCAATTTATTCTAACATTTGCAGCTGTAATATTTTTAAGTATTGTCAGTACGGTTTGTACGTTAATTTTAATATACTCTTTTCTTTTTATTTATAATGAAAAATCTGTTTTACCTGCCAACCATTATGAAAAACAAGTGCCTAGCATTGAAAAATTTGTAGAAATGAATGGAGATAAAATAGTAGATTTATCCTATCAAAAAAAAATAGAGAAAGTGATTCCAATGCAAGGAATTACTTATCAAGTTATGAATACGAATGGAAATAGGTTATATGGTACATTGAGTGATGAATTATTGAAAAACGATAAAGAAGTGTATCATAAAATAAATACCTCTACTCAAAATGGTAAACTAATTACAAAATACATTCCAATTATGAGTAATAATCAACTAGTTGGTGTGCTTGCTGTACGATACATACTAGCTGCATCTATTGATTATTACATAGAATATGTTTTTATTATTGCTTTTCTTATTCCTTTTATATTTTTAACGCTTTATTCTTATCTATTAGCTAAACGTTTAGGAAAACAATTGAATAAACCTATTAAAGAAGTAATAATGGCCTCACAAAAAATTAAAAACAAAGATTTAGACTTTGAAATAAAATATGAAAGTGAAAATGAAATAGGTATATTAATTGATTCATTTAACAGTATGAAGGAAGAATTAAAAAATTCATTATATGTTCAATGGAAATTAGAACAGGAACGTCGGGATATGGTTGCTTCCATTGCACATGATTTGCGAACACCGCTAACTATTATTTTGTCTCATGTAGAAGTATTAATGGAGCCCATGCCAAATAATCAAAAACGACTTCATCACTACTTACAAACAATAAAGAATAATACCGAAAGAGTATTACATTTAACCGAAGAGATGAGAAGAATTTCTGAAGTGGATAACCCTGATTTCACTCTTATGATTTGTAATATAGCTCCAGCTGAAATGATTCCAGAAATGCTTGAAGAGTTTAAGGAATTGGCAAAAAATGAAGATATCCAATTAACCTATACTTTACTTATTAAACCAGAAGAAAAAAATCTTAAGTTTGCACTTGATCCAAATCGCTTGCATCAAATTCTGACGAATATTATTTCTAATAGTATTCGCTTTACGCCAAAAAAAGGAAGGATTAATGTGCAAGTGGAGGTGAAAAAAGACGTTATGTCTTTTTCTATCTCGGATTCTGGAGTTGGATTTAATACTAAAGATATTCCATTTTTATTTAGTAAATTCTACCAAGGGGATCTTTCAAGGTCAAATCAACTACATCATGGACTAGGTTTGTATATTGTAGAAAAATTGGTTGAAAAACATGGTGGAGA
Source organism: Bacillus sp. AF62 (assembly GCF_050312695.1). Classification (NCBI taxonomy): domain Bacteria; kingdom Bacillati; phylum Bacillota; class Bacilli; order Caryophanales; family Bacillaceae; genus Bacillus; species Bacillus sp. AF62. The sequence goes on from NZ_JBNPJZ010000073.1 coordinate 9,908, forward strand.
AATTCATGCTGAAAATAATGAGATTCAAGGAGCTCGGATTTCATTCACGATACACGCTCTGTTTAGTAATAAAAAAAGGAACTATGAATTGTCATAGTTCCTTCTCCGTTATTTAATAGCATTATATACATCCAGCTGTCCGTACCCCCAAGAAGCTTTATCAGGTGCTATATCTTTCTTTATTCCATTTTTGTAAAGGTGTGAAATTGATCGATTTGGTTGATTTTTATAATTATAGTGATTGATAATTAGAGCTAGTGTAGCGGATACTTTCGGAACTGCCATCGATGTTCCAGCGGCAAATAAGTATCTTCCAGTATTAAAAGTTGTCAGTACTTCTTCTTGTCGGAAAAGACCAGTATTCCACCATACCTCTTCGCCATATTGTTGCCACAAACGATAATCTCCTCCTGGAGCAGATATGTCAATGAATCCTTCTCCGTAATTAGAGAATACAGAACGTTGTCCAGTTGGACCAGTAGACGATACTGTTACTACTCCTGGTAATTCCCCAGGTGCTTCTATTCCTACACCAGTATATGTTTTACCCTCTTTTTCATATTTTTGTTTAAGAAAGTTATTTAGCTCCTGTTTATTAGCCACGTTTATAGAATCATTTCCTGCAGAAGCTACTACTATACTACCACGTTGATTGGCATATTCTATAGCACGTTTGTAACCTTCTACTTCTGCCCATCCATTGTCTACAAGTTTTCCATTTTCATAGACTTTTCCATTTACATAATAGGAACCAAGACTAAGGTTGATGACATCTACATCATCCTTAGCTGCTTCGATGATGGCATTAATGACCCAAGCTGCATCAGCTGATTTATTTCCAAATACACGATATGCTCTGATTCCCGTATTAGGAGCAACACCTTTTATTTCCCCATTTGCAGCAATAGATCCAGTAACGAGAGTTCCATGGCCGTTGATATCATTGATATTATTAATATCGCCTGTTTCTTCAGGTTCAGTACCTCTCAATCCTCCTTTTGGAACGAAATTTTTAGATCCGGGAATAAGGTTTTTTACTAAGTCAGGATGATCCACATCGACTCCCGAATCAATAATTCCAACAACCACATTATGAGAGCCAGTTTCCTTTTTATAACTTTCTCCATTATGAGTAAGTTCCTTCATGTCCCACTGCATATCCCATAAGGGAGGTAGGTTTGTATCTAAGGTTTTTGTTGAAAAATTAGATAAATTAGGTATCTTTATGGAATGAGAAATCTCTGGTGTTTTGACTTGCAAAGAAGGATTAACTGATTCGAATAAAGGAGATTGATTTGTAGACACTTGTGTATCTCCTTTGAATTGAATGAGTCCTATCTCCGGGACAGTGTAAGTAATTTCTCCATCCTTCTTTTTTATTTCGGTAATGCCTTGGTCTAATTTTGATGGGTCTTTTAATAAAACGGTGTAATATTGCTTAGGTTTTTCTTGAGCATGTCCTACATTTGAAAATAAAAAATACGTTAACACGGTTGCAATGACAGTGATTGCTTGTTTTTTCATAATTATCCCCTTACCTTTATAAATTGGAGGTGGAATTTGAAGATGGACCGCAAAATAAGTTTTGACAAATACCCCTATTGCCCATTTTGCTATCCCACCTAGATCCTATAAATAAGGTAACAAACCATTGGAAATTTCAAATCCGTAAATCCCGAACTTATAAGTGGTATATAGCGCAATATACTTCTTTATGTAAACACCCTGGAATTTCTACTCTAGATTTATTTCCAAAGGAATAATTCAGAAAATACAGAAAAATGTCGTAATCATTTGTAGAAGTCTGTTATAATAAACGAAAAAATGAAAACGTTTTAAAGGGGGACATAACCAATATGATGATGAATGTACCGCTAACAATTAGTTCTATGATGGAAAGAGCAGAGAAACTGTTTTCGAAGAAAGAAATTGTTTCACGGACACATGATACAGTTACAACGTTAACGTATAAGCAGTTAGGGGAAAGAACGAGAAGACTTTCCAGTGCGTTGAAAAAGCTTGGAATTAAAGAAGGTGAACGTGTAGGAACGTTAGCATGGAACCATCATCGGCATGTGGAAGCATATTTTGCTATTCCTGGTATTGCTTCTGTTTTGCACACAATTAATATTCGTTTATCTCCTCAACATATTTCATACATTATTCAGCACGCAGAAGATCGAATTCTACTTATTGATGAAGATCTCGTACCGTTTGTTGAAAAAATTCAATCACAATTATCAACTGTACAAGCTTACATTATTATGACTGATAAAGATGAACTTCCAAATACTACGCTAGAACCTGTATATCATTATGAAAAGCTATTAGAAGAAGGCGATCCAAATTTCCAATTTGTAAAAGATATTGATGAAAATACACCTGCTGGTATGTGTTATACGTCAGCGACTACAGGAAATCCAAAAGGTGTTGTATATACGCATCGTAGTACTGTGCTGCATTGCATGGCACTCGGTTTAGCGGATACAGCTGCTTTATCGGAAAGTGATGCGGCGATGGCAATTGTACCGATGTTCCATGTGAATGCTTGGGGACTTCCTTTCGCTGCTACTTGGTTTGGATCAAAACAAGTTCTTCCTGGACCGATGTTTACTCCGAAAATTTTATTAGAGATGATTCAATCAGAAAAAGTGACGTTAGCTGCGGGTGTGCCGACAATTTGGCTCGGCGTATTACAAGAGTTAGAAAATAATAGTTACGATTTATCTAGTATGACGAGAATACTATGCGGAGGTGCAGCGGCGCCGAAAAGTGTTATTAAAGCATTTGAACAGAAACATAATGTTCCGTTCATACATGCATATGGTATGACTGAAACGAGTCCACTCGTAACACTTGCACGTTTAAAAAGTTATGAAACGGAATTATCGTATGAAGAGCAACTAGAAATTCGCTCTAAACAAGGATATCTTGTACCTGGTGTCGAGATGAAAGTAGTCGGTACAAATGGTGAAGTGAAGTGGGATGGTACTGAGATGGGAGAATTATGTTTACGAGCACCTTGGATCGCTGAAAGCTATTATAACGATGATCGTACTGTCGAAGGGTTTCGAGATGGGTGGTTATATACAGGAGATGTTGTAACAGTGGATGAGGAAGGTTGCGTAAAGATTGTTGACCGTACGAAAGATGTGATTAAAAGCGGAGGAGAGTGGATTTCTTCAGTTGACCTTGAAAATGCTTTAATGGCACATGATGCTATATTTGAAGCGGCTGTCGTGGCCGTTCCTCATCCGCAGTGGCAAGAGCGCCCAGTTGCTTGCGTCGTTCAAAAGAAGAATAGTACAGTAACGAAAGAAGAGATATATGAGTTTTTAAAACCACAGTTTGCGAAGTGGTGGTTACCAGACGATATTGTATTTATGGAAGAAATACCGAAAACATCTGTTGGGAAGTTTTTAAAACAGGCGCTTCGGAAAGAACTTGAGCATTTGCATAAAGAGAAATAATTGAATTTATATTTGTAAACTGATTTAAAAAACAGGTTGACAAATGATAGGCGGAAAGATAATATAACTCCTGTAATATGTTATCTAAAAAACATTTTAAGTTTACAAATAGGAGAAGCAAATATGAATACAAAAAACTTAGTTTTCGTCGCTTTATTTAGTTCTATTATGGGAGTGTTAGGGTTAATTCCTCCAATTGCTCTTTCTATTACACCAGTTCCAATTACATTACAATCACTTGGTGTTATGCTTGCTGGTGGACTATTAGGATCACGTCTTGGTGCATTAAGTCAGCTAGTTTTCTTACTTATTGTAGGAGTTGGAGCACCATTACTTGCTGGTGGACGCAGTGGCCTTGGTGTATTTGTTGGGCCAAGTGCAGGATATTTACTTGGTTATATCGTTGGAGCGTTTGTCATTGGTTATTTAATTGAGCGTTTACGTGAAGTTTCTATAATAAAGGTATTATGTATTAATATAATTGGTGGTATTTTCGTAGTTTATGTATTTGGTATTATTGTACAAGCTTTCGTAATGGATATTTCTATATGGCAGACGATGAAAGTAAGTGTCGCATTTTTACCAGGGGATTGCATAAAAGCAATTATAGCAGCAATTCTTGTAACAAAATTACATCGTTCATTGAAACATATTATTACGCCAGCTTTAAAGAGTGGGAAATATACAAAAGCGGGATAAGAAAGAGAAGAAACACGTTCATTACGTGTTTCTTTTTATTATTTTGTCAAGAAAGGACGTCTCAAATGGGGATTACAAAAGAATATAAAAATTATGCCTCTTTACAACCGAATAAAATAGCAATAAAGGAAAATGATCGATTTTTAACATATAAAGAGTGGTTTGAGTCAGTGTGTAAAGTAGCAAACTGGTTGGCTGAAAAAGAATCGAAGAATAAAACGATAGCAATCCTATTAGAAAATCGTATAGAGTTTTTACAACTATTTTCTGGTGCCGCTATGGCCGGATGGATTTGTGTACCATTAGATATAAGGTGGAAACAGGATGAGCTTAAAGAAAGGATTGCAATTAGTAATCCGGATGTGATTGTGACAGAGCGATATAAGGTAAATAATCTACCTGGTGAAGAAGGAAGAGTAATAGAAATTGATGAGTGGAAAAGAATGATAGAGCACTATCTTCCTACATATCAGTCCGTAAAAAATGTACAAAATGCTCCTTTTTATATGGGATTCACATCAGGATCAACTGGCAAAGCAAAAGCATTTTTACGTGCGCAACAATCGTGGGTTCATAGTTTCGATTGCAATATACATGATTTTCATATGAAAGAAGAAGATTCTATTTTAATAGCTGGGACACTCGTTCATTCTCTTTTTTTATACGGCGCAATAAGTGCATTATATGTAGGACAAACAGTGCACATTATGAGAAAGTTCTTTCCAAATCAAGTATTAGATAAGTTAGAAACTGAAAATATATCAGTTATGTATACAGTTCCGACAATGCTTGAATCTTTATATAAAGAAAGTAGATTAATAGAAAATAAAGTGAAAATTATTTCGTCAGGAGCGAAATGGGAAGCTGAAGCGAAAGAAAAAATAAAGAATATATTTCCTTATGCGAAAAGATATGAATTTTATGGTGCATCAGAGTTAAGTTTTGTAACAGCACTAGTCGATGCAGAAAGCGAAAGAAGGCCAAATTCAGTAGGAAAACCTTGTCATAATGTGCAAGTTCGAATATGTAATGAAGCAGGCGAAGAAGTACAAAAAGGTGAAATAGGAACTGTTTATGTGAAAAGTGATCAGTTTTTTATGGGATACATAATAGATGGGGTTTTAACACGGGAGTTGAATGCAGAAGGCTGGATGACAGTGCGAGATGTAGGCTATGAAGATGAAGAAGGCTTTATATATATTGTTGGTAGAGAGAAGAATATGATTTTATTTGGAGGAATCAATATTTATCCAGAAGAAATAGAAAGTGTATTACATGAACACCCAGCTGTTGATGAAATAGTTGTAATTGGTGTGAAAGATAGTTACTGGGGTGAAAAGCCCGTCGCGATCGTAAAAGGAAGTGCTACGAAACAACAATTAAAGAGTTTTTGCTTACAGAGATTATCCTCTTTTAAAATACCGAAAGAATGGCATTTTGTAGATGGAATACCTTATACAAATAGTGGGAAAATCGCTCGTATGGAAGCAAAAAGTATGATTGAAAACCGGGAGAAAATATATGAATAGAGCAGTTATTGTAGAGGCGAAAAGAACACCTATTGGTAAGAAGAATGGGATGTTAAAAGAGTATGAAGTTCAGCAATTAACAACGCCGCTTCTTACGTTTTTAAGTAAAGGGATTGAGAGGGAAATAGATGATGTCATATTAGGTAATGTTGTTGGGCCAGGAGGGAATGTTGCGAGACTATCTGCTTTAGAGGCGGGACTTGGCTATCATATTCCTGGTGTAACGATTGATCGGCAATGTGGTGCTGGTTTAGAAGCAATTCGAACTGCGTGTCATCTCATTCAAGGCGGGGCAGGTAAGTGTTATATCGCCGGGGGAGTAGAGAGTACAAGTACGTCACCTTTTCAAAAAAGAGCACGATTTTCACCTGAAAAAATTGGTGATCCTGACATGGGAGTAGCGGCTGAATATGTTGCGGAGCGTTATAATATAACGAGAGAAATGCAAGACGAGTATGCTTGTCTTAGTTATAAGCGGACACTGCAAGCGTTAGAAAAAGGATATATACATGATGAAATATTTTCTTTTAATGGATTATTAGATGAATCTATAAAGCCAGAAATGAATTATGAACGAATCATTAAAAGAACAAAGCCCGCATTTTTACAAAATGGAACAGTGACGGCAGGTAATTCATGTGGTGTAAATGATGGGGCATGTGCTGTTCTTGTAATGGAAGAGGGACAAGCCCGAAAGTTAGGTTATAAACCTGTCCTTCGTTTCGTTCGTAGTGCTGTAGTGGGAGTGGATCCCAAGCTTCCAGGGACTGGTCCGATATTTGCGGTGAACAAATTATTAAACGAAATGAATGTAAAAGTAGAGGACATCGATTATTTTGAAATAAATGAAGCATTCGCCTCAAAAGTTGTTGCTTGCGCAAAAGAGTTACAAATTCCGTACGAAAAAGTAAATGTAAATGGTGGAGCAATTGCGCTCGGTCATCCGTACGGTGCATCTGGTGCTATGCTTGTAACACGTTTGTTTTATCAGGCACAAAGAGAGTCTATGAAATATGGAATTGCTACATTAGGAATTGGAGGCGGGATAGGGATTGCGCTATTATTTGAGAAAGTAGAAGACTAGCGAGGTAACTAGTTTTCTACTTTTTGAGGAACATAAATATTACTACCAGGCTTCGCTTTCATTTCGTTCCAAGCAGCAATCGCATCAGCTTTTGCTTTCCCTTTATTATTTGGATCTTCGAAAAAGTCACGAGTAAAGCGATTGTATTCAAATTGTGCACCGATAGTTGTTTTGTATGTAGGGTCTTTTTTTCGTTTGTTTTCTTTATGCCAAAAAGCTACCGCGTCTTCATATGTTTTTCCAACATTGTCTTTAAAAAACTTTTGAAGAGCTACTGTAAAGCGGAAGTTTGCTCCGATTTTTTCTTTGAAAAAAGCACGAACATCTTCGCTACAGCGGTGATTGTTAGTAATAATCGTTTGAAGAGAAAGGTCTTTATAGGATAGGGAAGCTTTACTCACCTTTTGAACAGAGCTGTTTTTTAATATTTTACCAGTAGTTAAATAATGTGAGATACGCTCGGTTATTTCGATCTTAGAGCCACTAGCTGGCAAATCATGTTCACGACAAAATGTTTGGAGTTCTGCTTTTAACCAATAATAGTTTTGGAAATCTTCAAGTGATATAGACTTTGTTAAAGGTGGACGCATGAATGTAACAACTACTTTCTTCCATAATTTTCTTCAATTATAAAACGTACGTTCTTTTTATGGAAGGGTTAATTTGTAAATATAATGGGAAGAGGAGATTACATATGGAAAATGTAATGCAAGTTCGTGTTACGGGAATTTTAATTGAAGGTGAAAAATTATTGCTAGTAAAGCAAAAAGTTGCTAATAGGAATTGGTCTTTACCTGGAGGAAGAGTGGAGAATGGTGAAATGTTAGAAGAGGCGATGATTAGAGAAATGAGAGAAGAAACGGGATTAGAAGTTAAAATTAAGAAGCTACTCTATGTTTGTGATAAACCGGATGCCAGTCCATCTTTATTACATATTACATTTCTACTTGAAAAGCTTACAGGGGAAATTATGTTACCCTCTAATGAATTTGATCATAATCCAATTCATGATGTGCAAATGGTGCCGATTAAAGATTTAAGTCATTATGGTTTTTCGGAAACTTTTATAACTCTTATAAGTGAAGGTTTTTCAAATGCAGGGAGTTACCAAGGATTGAAACAAAATATTGGTTTGTAAGTATAGAGTAAGGATAGCTGTTAGCTATCCTTACTAAAAATGCTTTACACCGCCGACTGTAAAGAAGAAACAAGCTGATTTAAAAATTCATCTCCGCTCATAATTGCTTTCCCGCCACCGCGAGCACTCTTCTTATTTCCGCCACCTTTTCCTTCGATTGTAGGAAGAGCGTCTTTTAAAAGAGCATTCATATCGAGTGATACTGATTTTCCGCAAGCGAGAATACATTGTAGTTTGTCATCATTTTCGATGACGAAATACGTAATTGCATGCTCTTGTTGTTCTGTAATAATAGCGGAAAGCTTTGCGATTTCTTGCATAGAACGATTTGTAAATACTTTAGAAATAAGTATGTCAGCATGAATTTTTATAGGCTGTAGAAGTAGTTCATTTGCCTCTGCAAATAATAATTTTTCATTCATTGTTTGTATTGCTTTTTCGTTTTCTTTTTGAGAAGTAAGCAGTTGCGCCACTTTTGCTGGAATATCATTTTCGCTACTGTTTAATTGTTTAGAAACATCTTTCATAATTTGTTGCTGTTGTCCCATTAATTTAAGTGTACGCCAACCAGCGATAAACGTTAAGCGTATACCACCTTTATTGCGCTCCCATCCTAGTACTTGAATAGGACCAACTTCACCAGTTCGTTTCGGATGCGTTCCACCACAGCCGTTGTAGTCAAAGTTTTCGATAATAACAACCCGTATATTTTCTGTCATAGTCGGTTCTTTACGAAGGGGCAACGTTTTCGCTTCTTCTAAGTCCATCCACTGGATGCGGATTGGATGGTTTTCAAAAACAATTTTGTTTGCAATTTGTATTGCTTTTTCAACCGTTTCTGCATGAAGATTTTCTGTTTCTAAATCAATTGTTACTGTTTCTTTACCAAGATGGAATCCAATTGTAGGCATGTTAAAATGGTCCCAAAAAGCAGCAGATAAAATGTGCTGAGCTGCATGTTGTTGCATATGATCAAAACGGCGCTCCCAATTGATTTTACCTTCTACGTCTTCTGTATGTAATTGTTCTGCAATGTAGTGACGAATTTCTCCGTTTATCTCTTCTACATTGATTACATTGATATCATTTAATGTACCAGTATCATATGGTTGTCCGCCACCTGTCGGATAAAATGCTGTTTCATTCAAAACAACGTATAAGTTACCGTCTTTATCATAATCTTGCTTTATAATTTTAGTAGTAAAGTCTTGCTTATAAGCGTCAGTGTAATATAATTTGTGCTCCAATTTTCTTTCTCCTCTCGCATTAACTAGTTTCATTGTAATGCAATTGAAATTAGTTTCCTAATATTTCAGAAGAAAGAAACTATTTTTAGAATTTTCTTGCTATAATAAGGGAAAGAAAATGCGGGGGTGGAATAAATATGTTATATGAAAACGGCGTAGATAAACTGCTTAGTTTAAGTAGAAATATTTCCGAATTATATCGAGAATTAAACGAAATGACCCGGATTTTAACGGATTGTAATCGAGAAAGTGTGAAGTTTGATCGATTATATGTAAAAGAGTTACTTTGGAAGAAAGAAGATGTAATAGAGAAATATGATCAGCTACTTGTACAACTTTGTATTAACGAATGCTTTGATCTAAAAAGTGTCATTACAGGGGAATATAAGTATACATATGAAGAAGTAGAAAACATAGTTTTACAATTTAATGAAAAGTATAATGTTGCAATCTTAATTAAAGATGTGTGTAAAGAATTACAGTTCACATATGGAATTGATATGGACATAACGAGAACAACTCGGGTATCAACAGCTCAAGTATAGAAAAAGGAAAAGAAAGCAGATCCTTTGCTTTCTTTTTTTTGTGAAAATAGAGAGAGTAGGTTTAACGATGAAGGGGAAGTTACAGCATATTCATCCGCTTGGAATGAGTATTATTTTAGGGACATTGTTTGCTAGGTTTGCAACTTCAATGAGTATCCCTTTTTTAGCGATTTATTTAACGACTGTTAAAGGTGTATCAGCTGGAATGACTGGTGCTATTATTGGAACGAGTGCACTTGTAGGTGTTTTTGCTAGTTTTATCGGAGGGAATTTATCAGATCGATTTGGCCGGAAAACGATTATGCTCTGGTCCATGATCGTTTGGATTTTTGTGTTTATAGGTTTTTCACTTGCGGATCATGTTTTAAGTTTCTTTTTATTAAACGCTTTAAATGGATTATGTAGGTCGTTTTTTGAGCCAACATCAAGAGCATTATTATCAGATTTAACGAAACCAGAGTATCGTTTACTCGTATATAATTTGCGTTATGGTGCAATCAATGTTGGAGTAGCGATTGGCCCACTTGTCGGATTACAAATCGGAAGCGCAAAATCTACAATTCCTTTTTTAGTAGCAGCTGGGGTATATATTTTATATACAGCTATATTAGCGTTCCAATTTAAGAAGTATCCAATAGAAAAAAAGAAAGTGAATAAAGAAAAACCTGTTACAATGCTAAATGCAATGCGTATATTGCGAAAAGATATAGTATTTTTAGTTGCTTTAGTCGGTATTATTTTGAGTAATTGTGGTTTTTCACATTTAACGACCACAGTATCTCAATATTTTGCAAATGCACATATATTTGAGGATGGAGTGAAGCTATTCTCATATATGCTCGCTTTAAATGCAATTGTTGTAGTGATTATCCAATACCCTGTTATTCAAATGTGCAAAAAGTATACACCGTTAACATCAATTATGGTTGGGACTTTATTTGTGAGCGGGGGATTATTTGGCTTTGGAATAGTAGAATCTATGCTAGGTGCTGCCGTTTGTACAATTATTTTTACAATTGGAGAAGTCTTAATGTTTTCGATGACGGATGTATTTATTGATGATATTGCTGTTGCGCATCTAAAAGGAACATACTTCGGTGCGATGGGCTTTTCGGGAATTGGAGCAGTAATAGGTCCGTGGTTTGGAGGAGTACTTCTCGATTACTACGGCTACCAAAATGGGTTTGTAGTATTTTCAGCACTAGCTATATTTTCAACTGTGGCATTTCCTGTGCTTTTAGTTACAAAAGGTTTATCGAAAAAAAGATATGATAGAAATTCTAATATAGGAATGCATGCGAAATAACATAAGCCCCAGTAACCAACTGGGGCTCAGTTTGTATTATATTAACTCTTAATTTGAAAAAAGAACTTTCTTTTCATGCTTATCAGCAACTTCATTTTTGGAAATATGAATGGCTAAAAATCCGTTTTCTAAGCAGGCTAGCATCTTTTTATAAATGATAGTAGTAGGTAAAGGGATTGTTCGTTGCAAGGAAATGTTTTTATGAAGTATGCATATAGCTAGGCCTGTCTCTAACTTTTTAATGAGTACATTTTGTTCCGTGACATTTTGTACATCTGTTTCCAAAATATATTCTTCTTCGGTTTCGCAAAGATCGATGTAAATTTGATTTGGAAAGCTAAAGTTACTATAAGAATCGGAACAAAATTGATCCATCCATTCTTCGAAACCATCAACATGAAAAAGACAATTCTTCTTTTTCTTGCCCATGTAAGACACCCTCCGTAAAATATCAATTCATATCATGTTATGCATGAATGAAACAGAGGTGAAGAATAAATGATGAAATACAAACATTTTATGTTGAATGTGCACGGTATGTGAATGTTTTTTATTACATATCATGATGTGCATGATTTTTTTGGCGTGAATGGTTACGGTTTTTCACTTTATGAGATCCGCTTAATGGTTCTGGTTGTCCTTTTTTTTCTTTAGATTCACGATTGTTTTTACCCATTGTATATGACACCTCCTCTTTCTTTTTAGAATGAGAGAAGTTGACGATTTTATACGAGAATGTTTTTAGAAAAAAAGGTAAAGATAAAGGGGACTAACAATTATAGAAAGGGGATTATATAATGCCATATCATAAAGATAAGCAACAAGCCTTTCAAGCGGCACAGCAAGGAGTTACACAAGCAGAAAATGCATTTAATAATATTGTGAAAAATGACCCTAACTACGGTCATGATTTAAAAGAGTTACGCCAAGAGGTTCAGGAAGCATATGAACAAATTCAAAATGCACTAGAGGTAGCTTCAGAAACACAACGTCCACAACTTGAGCAATATGAAAATAATCTCCAAAATATTATGCAGAATGTAGATCGATTAGAAAAGTAAATAAGGTTGTTGTGTATTCGACAACCTTGTTGCTTTCATGAACGTTATGTTAAAACAGAAGATTTTTTTAATCGTTTTTTCTTTATTATGCGCAGTACATATATTTCAAGTGGAAAAAGTGGAAGCGAAAATGTTGCTCAGAAAAGAGCTAGAACCAACCGGTTATGTAACATGGGAAGTACCTAATAATGAAAAAATTATTGCAATTACATTTGATGATGGACCAGATCCAACGTATACACCACAAGTTTTAAATTTATTACGTCAATATAAGGCTGAAGCGACATTTTTTATGATTGGATTTCGAGTTCAGCGTAATCCATACTTAGTAAAGCAAGTTTTAAAAGATGGGCATGAAATTGGAAATCATACGATGAATCATTTGTATGCAAATAACTCATCAGATGAAAAATTAAAAAATGACATTCTGGATGGAAAGAAATATTTTGAAAAATGGGTGAAAGAGCCTTTACTATTCCGTCCTCCAGGCGGATATATTAACGATGCTGTATTTAAAACAGCTAAAGAAGCCGGTTATCAAACCGTTCTATGGTCGTGGCATCAAGACCCACGTGATTGGGCAAATCCAGGGGTTGAATCCATTGTCAATCATGTAGTGAAAAATGCTAAAAGTGGCGATATTGTATTGTTACATGATGGTGGAAATGATCGTAGTCAAACAGTAGCAGCGCTAGCAAAAATTTTGCCTGAGCTGAAAAAGCAGGGCTATCGATTTGTAACGGTTTCGGAATTACTGCGTTATAAACATTAGAAAAAATCCCAAAAGGAAAATAGACCTTTTGGGATTTTTCGTTACTGGTTCTTTTTGCGTTTCTTATTATTTTGTCGCTCTGCAGGAGTTAAATTCTCATTTGCAAATTCTTCGTTATAACCAGCACCTTGTCCTTGTGCGGATGCAGCATTCATTCCTGAAATAGTATGATTTGCTTTTCGTTTACCCATTTTATTTCACCTCTATAACATTTTTTGTATGTTGCATGATGAGCAGTTCATAGTATGTATGAACTGTAAGTAAACTGCTGATAGAGCACTTTACTTTATGATAATAGTATTCATAAGGAGCATGAAAGCTATTCAAATTTAGAAACATAAAGAAAACTTATGATAATCTATAAGTTTCTTATTATTTACTTATTTAGAAAGTTGTAATAAGATATTATCGTAAGGTATTGAAAAGTTTGTCTACATTTTATATTCAGACAACTTAGTCACGTTTAACAGGGGGGAAACATAATGGTCAAACATAATCCATTTCAATCACGTGCAACTTTTGAAGTAGATGGAAAAACGTATCATTATTATGATTTGAAAGCGCTTGAAAATGCAGGGGTTGGCAACGTATCTCAATTACCATATTCCGTGAAAGTTTTACTTGAATCAGTACTTCGTCAAGTAGACGGACGTGTAATCACAGAAGAGCATGTTACAAATTTAGCGAAATGGGGAACGAAAGATGTGCAAGATATCGATGTTCCATTTAAACCATCTCGTGTAATTTTACAAGATTTCACTGGTGTTCCAGCTGTTGTTGATTTGGCTTCGCTTCGTAAAGCAATGGCAGACATGGGTGGGGATCCTGACAAAATTAATCCTGAAATTACTGTAGACCTTGTAATTGATCACTCTGTACAGGTTGATAGAGCGGGTACGGCAGACGCGCTTGCATTCAACATGGACTTAGAGTTTAAACGTAATGAAGAACGTTATAAATTTTTAAGCTGGGCACAAAAATCATTTGATAACTACCGTGCAGTTCCACCAGCTACAGGCATTGTACACCAAGTAAACCTTGAATATTTAGCACCAGTTGTTCATGCTGTGAAAAATGCTGAAGGTGACTTAGTTGCATACCCAGATTCATTAGTTGGAACAGACTCACATACAACAATGATTAACGGTATCGGCGTTCTTGGATGGGGCGTTGGTGGTATTGAAGCAGAAGCAGGAATGCTTGGACAGCCTTCATATTTCCCAGTACCTGAAGTAATCGGTGTGAAATTAACTGGCACACTTCCAAGTGGTACTACAGCAACAGACGTTGCATTAAAAGTAACACAAGTATTACGTCAAAAAGGTGTAGTTGGTAAATTTGTTGAGTTCTTCGGTAATGGACTAAAGAGCATGCCTTTAGCTGACCGTGCAACAATTTCAAATATGGCACCAGAATACGGCGCAACTTGTGGATTCTTCCCAATCGATGATATTTCATTAGAATACTTACGTTTAACAGGTAGAGATGAAGAGCAAATTCGTATTGTTGAAGAATACTGTAAAGCGAACGGTTTATTCTATACAGCAGACAGTAAAGATCCAATCTACACTGATCTTGTTGAAATTGATTTAAATACAATCGAATCTAACCTTTCTGGACCGAAACGCCCACAAGATTTAATTCCACTTTCAGATATGAAAGATGCGTTCCACAAAGCTGTTTTAGCACCAGTTGGAACACAAGGACTTGGATTTAATGAGCAAGAGTTCGATAAAGAAGTGAAGGTTACATTAGAAGATAAAGAAGTAACGATGAAAACAGGTGCAATTGCAATCGCTGCAATTACAAGCTGTACAAATACATCAAACCCATATGTATTAATCGGGGCAGGTCTAGTTGCGAAGAAAGCAATTGAAAAAGGACTTGTAGTACCTGAGTACGTAAAAACATCATTAGCACCAGGATCTAAAGTTGTTACAGAGTACTTAGATAAGTCTGGTTTAACAACATATTTAGATCAATTAGGTTTCCAAACAGTTGGTTACGGCTGTACGACTTGTATCGGTAACTCTGGTCCATTAGCGCCAGAATTAGAAGAAGCAATCGCAGCAAACGACTTATTAGTAACATCTGTTTTATCTGGTAACCGTAACTTTGAAGGTCGTATTCATCCTCTTGTAAAAGCAAACTACTTAGCATCACCACCACTTGTTGTGGCATATGCACTTGCAGGTACTGTTGATATTGACCTGAAAAATGATGAAATCGGTAAGGATGCAAATGGCAATGCTGTTTACTTCAACGATATTTGGCCATCAGCTAAAGAAATTGAAGATGTAGTTCAAAGCGTTGTTACATCTGAACTATTCAAGAAAGAATATGCACAAGTATTTAATAGCAATGAGCGTTGGAATGAAATCCAAACTTCAAACGAAGCTTTATATACTTGGGATAATGATTCAACATACATTCAAAACCCACCATTCTTTGAAGGGTTATCTAAAGAGCCAGGTGAAGTTGAAACGTTATCAGGTTTACGCATAGTTGGTAAATTTGGTGATTCTGTAACGACAGACCACATTTCACCAGCAGGTTCAATTGGTAAGCACACACCAGCTGGACGCTACTTATTAGAAAACGGCGTACAACCAGTTGACTTTAACTCTTACGGTTCTCGTCGTGGTAACCATGAAGTTATGATGCGTGGTACATTTGCAAACATCCGTATTAAAAACCAAATCGCACCAGGAACAGAGGGCGGATATACAACATATTGGCCAACTGGTGAAGTAACATCTATCTATGATGCTGCTATGAAATATAAAGAAGATGGAACTGGTCTTCTAGTTGTTGCTGGTAAAGATTACGGTATGGGAAGTTCACGTGACTGGGCTGCGAAAGGTACTAACTTATTAGGTATTAAAGCAGTAATCGCAGAAAGCTTCGAACGTATTCACCGCAGTAACTTAGTGTTAATGGGCGTATTACCACTTCAATTTAAAGATGGCGAAAGCGCTGAAACATTAGGTCTTGTTGGTAACGAGTCATTTGAAATTCAAATCGACAAAACAGTTAGACCACGCGATCTTGTAAAAGTAGTTGCAACTGATTTAGATGGCAACGAAAAACAATTTGAAGTAGTAGCTCGTTTCGATAGTGAAGTTGAAATTGACTACTACCGTCACGGTGGTATTCTGCAAATGGTTCTTCGTGAGAAAATCGAAGAGTCTAAAGTGTCAAACTAAATAATTGAAATGAACGATAAGGAAGCTGGCAATTGTTAGCTTCCTTATTTTATGGAAAGGGATGAAACCATATGGTTTCATCCCTTTCTTTTTATTATAAAAAATGGGGGGAACGTCATGAAAGAATATAAAAGAATACTGTTACCGGTACAGAAAGAAAAATTATTAGTAATAGCAGCTGTATGCAGTGGACTCTTTGCGGCTATTTTAAACTTATCCCGTCCACTATTCATGGGATTAATTGTAGATAATCTTATTCAACGAGAGCTAAAGGGAGTGTATCTTTACATTACTTTGTTTGCAGCAAGTCGCTTGTTGATGTGGATAAATAATCTTTCAGTTGATTATGTAAGCTCCAAAGCAAGTCAGCGAATATTACGAGAGAAGCGTATAGATGTATTACGTCATTTTTTCTTATTACCGTTTGAAGAGAGTGAGAAAATTAAACAAGGAGAGTTAGAGACGTTAGTTGTGTCTGATATTCCAAACTGGGTCAGATTATATGGTTCTATATTAATAGAATATATACACGCCGTTGCGCAATTTGTAGGTGCGTTCATAGCACTACAACATATAGATATACAGTTCATATTGTGGGTAACTCCGTTTTTATTTTTAAGTGCAACGGTTCCTTCCAATGCTTTTGGGGAAGAAGGTAAGAAATATTGCCAGTATTGCTCAAAAAAATCAATCAACTGTTGTAGAGATGGTGTCACAGTTTGTAAAAGGAGTACAAGATTTACGTAGTTTGCAAAAAGAAAAATGGGCCATTCGCTTATTTAAGGGAGTAACGGCACAATCTTATAAATCGGAAGTAAAGAAGACGATGATGCAACATTGCATTGGAGTAGTTGGAACAGTGATTGAAACAGGAGCATATATCGTTGTTCTCATTATAGGCGCGCAAAAAATAGCGAAGGGGGAAATGGAAGTTGGTTCACTCGTTGCAGTGTTAGCGACAATTGAGATGCTCTTTTTCCCTGTTCGTTATGTGGGCGATTTATTAGTAATGACACAAGTTGCAGTCGCTTCGGCAAATAGAGTTTTTTGCTTTCTAAATAAACGAGCAGCAGATAGCAATGTAGAAAGAGCGATGGGGATCAGGATGGAAAATGTTTCATTTCAGGAGAATACTGAAGAGAAATGCAGAATTCATAATATTGCTTTGCAAATTCGTCCTGGTGAACTCGTTATTATTGTGGGAGAAAGCGGTGCAGGAAAAACAACTCTTTTAAAGTTAATAACGGGCTTGTATAAACCATCTAACGGTAGCATTGCTTATTATGGTAATGAAGCTCGTATGACTACAGTGTGGCAAGAACCTCGTTTCTTTCGGACGACAGTAAAAGAGAATATGTATTTCGGAGAAGAGTATTTAGAAAAACAGTTAGAAAAAAATATTGAACTCGTTAATGTGAAGCCGATAATTAGGGGGATATCTGAAGGGGTTCAAACTGTATTACATAAAAGTGGTGAAGAGTTTTCGGGAGGAGAAAGGAAACGTCTTGCATTATTACGTGCCATTGTTTCAAATCCAAATCTTATTATTTTAGATGAACCGACTGCGGGGTTAGATCCGGACAATCAAGAATTGATTTGGAATATGATAGAAGGACTAGGAAGAGAGGTCACGAGAATTGTGGCGACACATGATGTAGAGAAAGTAATACTAGCAGATCGCGTTGTCATCATGAAAGAAGGAAGTATTGTAGCATGTGGAAGTCCTGAAAAATTAATAAATAGTCATTCGTTTTTTAAGAGATGTGAATAAAGATAAGAGCAATGCTCTTATCTTTATTCAGCGTCATTTATTTGATACTCGATAGATTCTGAATGATTCAAATCGAAGTTAAAAGTAGCAGTCATAAGGAAAGTTGCAATTCCAAGGATTAAGAAAAGGACGAATGAGACTAGAGAGATGTAAAGACAAATACGCCCTATGTTCTTTTTTTCAAGATCGTTACTAAAGAGTGAAATGATCCATGTAATAATACCGATTGGGTATAAAAGAAAACTAAGAATATATAATGTTATTTTTTCGAATGAATTCATAAAAAATCCCCCTTTTGTTGAAGTTTATATAAGTACGAAAGTAAAAAGGTGAATGGGCCCATAAGAAGATAAACAACACTTCATCTGTTTTTCTAATTATATGATAAAAAGGAAAAAATTACACTTTAAATAAGAATATTCTAATTATTTCGACTCTGAATATTTCCAAGCTTGTCCGTATAAGCTAAAATAAGGTATATAGTATTTTGATGAATGTGTTAAAAGAAGATAATACGTTAGGGTGATATAAAATGTGGCGGAAGCTTACGATTATTGTAGTGTTACTTTGTTTAGCGGGATACGCAGCTTATGAACAGTTTGGTAATAAAGAGCAGGCGGTAAAAGTGAAGCAAGAAAAAAGTGAAGCTGCGATGAAAGAGATTATCGCAAGGAATGGTATTGAAATAGGGAAGAGTGCGCCAGACTTCGAATTAACGAAGTTAGATGGAACGAATGTAAAGCTATCAGATTTAAAAGGAAAGAAAGTGATTTTAAACTTTTGGGCAACGTGGTGTGGACCTTGCCAACAAGAAATGCCGGATATGGAGGCTTTCTATAAAGAACATAAAGAAAACGTAGAAATTTTAGCAATCAACTATACGCCTTCAGAAAAAGGTGGGGGGGAAGAAAAGGTAAGCAATTTTGCTAAAGAAAAAGGAATTACTTTTCCTATTTTATTGGACAAGAACATTGATGTGACAACAGCGTATAAAGTAATTACGATTCCAACTTCGTATTTTATAGATACAAAAGGTGTCATTCAAGATAAGTTTATTGGGCCGATGACGCAAAAAGAGATGGAGAAAAGGGTTGCTAAATTAAAATAATGGTGAAAAGGTAGAGGTGGAGAGTTCCCATTTCTGCCTTTTCTTTTTCAAGTAGTAATAACTTCATGATATGATGTAAGAAATATAATCGTTTAGAGATAAAGGAGTGTATGGAGTGGGGAATGTATCCTTACCGTTAGATTATGTTGTAATTGATTTTGAAACAACAGGATTTAACCCTTATAATGATAAAATTATTCAAGTTGCAGCGGTGAAATATCGTAATCATGAACTGGTAGATCAATTTGTTTCATACGTGAATCCAGAGCGGCCAATTCCGGACCGAATAACGAGTTTAACCGGTATTACCAATTATCGTGTTTCAGATGCACCGACGATTGAAGAGGTATTACCTTTATTTTTAGCATTTTTACATACAAATGTTATTGTGGCCCATAATGCTTCTTTTGATATGCGCTTTTTGAAAAGTAATGTAAATATGCTAGGGCTACCTGAACCTAAAAATAAAGTAATTGATACTGTATTTTTAGCGAAGAAATACATGAAGCATGCGCCTAATCATAAACTTGAAACGTTAAAGCGAATGCTTGGAATTCGTTTAAGCTCTCATAATGCATTTGACGATTGCATTACGTGTGCTGCTGTTTATCAAAAGTGTGCAGCTATTGAAGAAGAAGGACAGAGAAAAGTAAATAAGGTCTCACTTGATGAAATCGTAGTATACGAAGCGGTGAAAGAAATGCTTGCACGTAATAAACGTAATGTAGAATGGCTACGTTGTATGAATGTAGGAAGTTATTTAGATATAAAAGCTTTTTATCCAGTTATGAGAGTAAAGGTAAAAGGGCGAAAGAAATATATATTAACAGAGATATTAGAAGATGATGTGAAAGAAATATGTACAAGCTTAAAATGTGAACCAGCGTTAAAAAGTGAAGTTGGTAATACGAGAATTATGCTTAATAGCTTAGAGGATGTTATGAAATTAGAAAGTTATATTTTAGAACAGTATGATTTTGTGTTACAGGCGCTTCATGATTATAAAGAAAATGAAATGAATGCAGATGAAAAGTTGAAAGAGTATTTAAATATTATGGTATAAAAAACTCCGTGTACAATATATTGTACACGGAGTTTTTTTAGGAGTACTAAAACATAAAATTTTCTTACAAATCTGATTAAAGAGTTTTTCGTTTGCTCATACTATGTAATAAGAAAGTGAAGGAGAGAGGGTGAACAACATGAGAAGAAGTCGCCGTAAATCGTTTGAAGAACTTGTAAATGAAAATAAACAACAATTATTAAGCGATCGTGATGCAATTGATCGCATTGAAGAGCGCATCGAAAAACGTTATGAAATGAAACTTTTTAAGCAAGCTGAATAATTCTTAACGCTAGTACGATACTAGTGTTAAGGAGGCGATAGTAATGGGTAATCCGAAAAAAAATTCAAAAGACTTTGCACCAAATCATATTGGAACACAATCGAAAAAAGCTGGTGGAAATAAAGGAAAGCAAATGCAAGATCAAACAGGTAAACAACCGATTGTTGATAACGGTTAAAAAGGAGAATGTTATCATTCTTCTTTTTTGTGAGGAAATGAAAGATGAGTTTTTAGCAGTAATATGAAAAAAAGGGCTGACTTTTGTCAGCCCTTTTTCGTAATCGTGAAATTTTCAACGAGTAAACGCCAATTTTGCGGGAATGGTAAACCGATTTTCCAGTAACTAATACCACCTATACCTTGTTCTTTCATTAAATTGAATTTACTTTGAACAGACCGTGAATCTTCAAACCAAACTTCGTGTTGCACGCCGTTTTCATCAAAATAATTAAAATGAGGAGCTTGGGCTGTGAAATCATAACGAATAGGAACATTATATTTACGAGCTAGTGCAACAGCTGCGACAGAGCTAATTGCTTTTGCGGGTGGATTTCCTTGTTTAAATGGAAGCTTCCAATCAAACCCGTATAAATTTTGCCCCATCATAATTTTTTGTGGAGGCATTTGAGATTTTGCATATTGAAGTACTTCTTTCACTGGACCGATAGGAGAAATCGCCATCGGTGGACCGCCTTGCCATCCCCAGTCATATGTCATAATGACGACGAAATCAACAATTTGCCCTTGCGCTTTATAATCGTGAGCTTCGAAAAATTTTCCCTTTTGATTTGAACTTGTTTTCGGTACGAGAGTTGTGCTCAATGTGTACCCGCTAGGTAAGCGTGTTTTTACATTTCGTAAAAAGCGATTATACGCCTCGCGGTCTTCAGGTGCTACACTCTCGAAATCGAAATGAATGTCTCGCATGCCATATTTTTGAGCTGTTTGCAAAATGTTAGTAATAAATTTGTTTTGAATCGTTGCGTCGCGTAAAATAACTGATGTTAGATCGGCACTGAAATTACCATTTTCAATATTTGTAATAACGAGCATAGGGATTGTTTTACCTTGCGTTGCAATATTAGCAATTTTAGCTGTTTCAGTAGGTTCTTTTAATGTGCCATCTCTTTTTGCCTCAAAACTAAAATAGGCTAAGTATGTTAAAAATGGATTGATGGCGCGTGTCGCATTAACTAAACTCTCTTTAATCGGTATAGTTGAAGGTTGTAAATAAGCGATGGATTCTACAGCTCGTTTTGTGCCTTTTGGTACATATAATTGTTGTCCGACATGGAGAATAGATTTTAAAGATAAATTATTAACTTTAGCTAAACTAGCGAGGGGGACATTATATGTTTGAGAAATTCGATATAGGCTGTCACCAGGCTGTACATAATAATTATTTCCTTTCGTATTAACGATAAGTGCCTGACCAACAACGAGCGTTTCAGCTGGATTTAGTCCATTGTCTTTTACTATTTCGTCAGGTGTTGATCCATATTTTGATGCCAAGCTATATACGCTATCACCACTACGAACAGTTACAATTTGAATCATATGCTGGCTCCTTTCAGTAAAAGATTCACTGTTTTTATTTTATTTTTGATGTTACTGTATTATGATTAAATGTATGCAAGGTAGCAGAAGTGAAAGAAGGCGAATACATATGTTTGTAGCAGAACATGAAGTTGAAATCCGTTATGCGGAAACAGATCAAATGGGTGTTGTTTACCATTCAAACTACTTAGTGTGGCTTGAGTTAGGTCGCACGAAACTTATACAAGATTTAGGTTTTTCATATGTTGAAATGGAGAAAGAAGGAATTATTTCTCCTGTGTTAGATTTACAAATTTCATATCGTAAAGCGATGCGTTATGGAGAAAAGGCAATCGTAAAAACATGGGTAGATACTGTGAGCCCGCTTCGCGTTGTATATGGATATGAAATATATAATGGTGATGGTGATCTTTGTATTACTGCAAGTACGACGAATATTTGTGCGAAAAAAGAAGGATTCCGCCCTGTATCATTTAAAAAGTTATATCCTGAGTGGTATGCGAAATATGAGGAAATTAAGAAAAAATAAAAAAGCGTGGCAGAAGCCGCGCTTTTTTATTTTTCATAATTAAATTGTGGGAAGTCGTCACCTTCATTAAGTGTAACAGATAAATTATGTCCATCGAAGAACCATTCATCATCGCCTTCAATAAAGAAGTTAATACCTTCTTCTTGAATTTGAACAGCAGGGTGTGCAGGATCATCTTTACGAATACCTAAAGAAAGTCCTTTTTGCACAGTACTGCAACCACCGTATTGTACGAAAAAGCGTAGTGTTTCATTTGATTGTAAGTTTAATTCAGTTTTATACCATTGTGCTGCTTCTTTTGTTACGGAAAGATTCATGTATAGTTCCTCCAAGTTATGTTGCTTTTTCTTTAGTATAAAAAATAACGCAAAAAGACGCTATTAATATGCTTCACGTTTTCTTTTTGCGTTATGTGGGTTACGATCTTATTTTTGCTTTTTTGAAAAGTTTGCTTTTGGTTCAGTTTTATTTATAATTCGTCCGATATTTGCACGGTGTTTATAAATAACCATACCTGCTAATAAACACATCGCAATAATGAAGATTTTATCCCCGCTAACAATGGATGCAATAACAGCAACAACTGCTGTTACCATAGAAGAAAGTGATACGTATCTTGTTGTAAATAAAAGGGTGAAAAATACAACAGCCAATATTGCAAAAACAACTGGTGAATAGCATAATAGCACCCCAGCAGAAGTTGCAACTGCTTTACCACCACGGAATTTCGCGAAGATCGGGTAGACATGTCCAAGAACAGCCGCTAATCCGAACCATAGTGGGTGAATATCTAATCCGAAAATCATTGGTAGACTTGTTGCTAATGTCCCTTTTAAAATGTCAGCAATTGTAACGGTAAAACCTGCTTTTTTCCCTAATGTACGGAATGTGTTTGTTCCGCCTAGATTACCGCTCCCGTGCTCACGAATATCGATTCCGTAGCCAATTTTTCCAACAACTAGTGCAAATGGAATCGAGCCAAGTAAGTAGGCAACGATAAATAAAAGATATGTAGTAACCATAAGTTCAGTCTCCTTTATTCAAATGTGTTGATAAAGGGTAAAAAGAGTTTTTCCCGTATATTGTACCATACATTTGTAAAGAGCACATTTCTTTTTTGTAAATGAAAAATTCATTATTTCGTGAAAAAAATTTCACAGTAATGTTACATTTCTCGCAGAAACAGCAAGACTATATGTAGTAACATTTTAATCAAAAGACAACAACATATTGGTGGAGGGTTATAAATGTTACAAAATAATACACGTGGAGAAGAATTAATGAAAGTGTTCGAGACGATAGTCCACGGCAATGAACAAGATTTAATGCAAGAAAATGCAAATGTAGACGGCCGCTCTCCAATGGGTGTAATGGGAACGTTCGCATCTGAGAGTGCAAAATATTATGCTGTTGAGAATTTATTGTCAGATCAAGTGAAAAAAGCGATAAATGAAAATATATTATATCCACATGATTTAGATTTTTATGCGACAGGAACGACGACTTGTTCGCAAATTCCGTTAGCGCAAATGCTTGCTAACGGTTTTCATACTGGACATGGACATATGAGACAACCACAAGACATTAAAAGTGCATTGGCTCTTTCGTCTATTATTTTTCAAGCGAATCAAAATATGCAGCATGGCGGTCAATCGTTTGCACTCTTTGATATTGATTTAGCACCTTATGTACGAAAAACAATTGAGAGACATAAAAAACGATTACAATCATATCCGCTTACGAAAGAACAAATAGAAGAATTTGCATGGAAAGAAACGGAAAATGATACGTATCAAGCGTGTGAGGCTTTCGTTCATAATTCGAATAGTATGCATAGTAGGGGCGGAGGACAAGTACC
The DNA here is from genome assembly GCF_050312695.1 of Bacillus sp. AF62. Classification (NCBI taxonomy): domain Bacteria; kingdom Bacillati; phylum Bacillota; class Bacilli; order Caryophanales; family Bacillaceae; genus Bacillus; species Bacillus sp. AF62. The sequence goes on from NZ_JBNPJZ010000073.1 coordinate 34,134, forward strand.
GTTTATTTCTATTAATTACGGAACAGATACGTCAAAAGAAGGAAGAATGTTAATTAAACAACTATTAAAAGCGACACAAGCTGGACTTGGTAAAGGAGAGACACCAATTTTTCCGATTCAAATTTTCAAGATGAAAAAAGGTGTGAATTTTGAAGAAAGTGATCCGAATTACGATTTATTTGAATTAGCATTAGAGACAACTGCAGAGCGATTATTCCCTAACTTTTCATTTTTAGATGCTCCGTTTAATGCAGTGCATTATGATGGAAGACCAGAAAGTGAAGTATGTTACATGGGATGTCGTACCCGTGTTATGTCTAATATACATGGAGAAGAAACAGCGATTGGTAGAGGGAATTTATCATTTACGTCTATCAATTTAGTGAAATTAGCGTTAATTAGTGGTTCAAAAGAAGCATTTTTTGAAGCGCTAAAGTACTATTTAGATTTAGGAATTAAGCAGTTATTAGAAAGATTTGCGTATCAATGTACGAAGCGAGCAAGAGATTTTCAGTTTTTATATTCACAAGGTGTATGGCGTGGTGGAGAAGCATTGCAGCCTGAAGACTCCGTAGCTTCGATTTTAAAACAAGGGACGTTAAGTGTTGGTTTTATCGGTCTTGCGGAATGTTTAGTAGCTTTAACAGGAAAGCATCATGGGGAAGATGAAGAATCATGGAAACTTGGGTATGAAATTATTTCCTTTATGAGAGATAGAATGGATAAAGCGACAGAAGAACATCAACTGAATTTCTCGATAATTGCAACTCCAGCAGAAGGATTATCAGGAAAGTTTGTGAAAAAAGATAGAGAAGAATTTGGCGTAATTAGCGGTATAACGAACCATAATTACTATACGAATTCATTCCATATTCCAGTTTATTATAACATTCAAGCGATAAATAAAATCCGTTTAGAAGGCCCGTTTCATGCTCTCTGTAATGGAGGACACATTACGTATATTGAACTAGACGGAGCAGCGATGCATAACAAAAAGGCATTAAAACAAATTGTACAAGCCATGGCAGAACATGGCGTTGGATACGGTTCAATTAATCATCCTGTTGACCGTTGTAAGTGCTGTAGTTATCACGGGGTTATTGGAAATGAATGTCCAAGTTGCGGGAATGAAGATGAGGCTAATATAGAAAGAATTCGCCGTATAACAGGCTATCTTGTAGGAGATATGTCGAAGTGGAATAGCGCGAAACGTAGTGAAGAGATAGATCGGGTGAAACATAAATGAAAGTGATGAATATTATTCATGATAGTGTAGTAGATGGAGAAGGATTGCGGACAGTCGTGTTTTTTGCGGGCTGTCCGCATCGTTGTGTCGATTGCCATAATCCAAAATCGTGGAATATTTGCAACGGAACGGAAATGACAGTAGAAGAAATTGTGAAAGAGATTGCAAGTAATCCATTAACTGATGTAACATTTTCAGGTGGAGATCCATTTTTTCAAGCTGCTGAAGTGAAAAAGGTAGCAAAAATCGTGAAAGATTTGAAAAAAAACCTATGGATGTATACAGGTTATACGTTAGAAGAGATACAGAGTTCTCAAAATAATGATATGATAGAGTTGTTACATTATGGGGATGTTTTAGTCGATGGAAGGTTTGAAATTGAGAAAAAAGATTTAACACTTCCATTTCGCGGAAGCTCCAATCAACGTATTATTCGATTGAAAGAGTAAAAAGGCGGGATAGATTATATGAATAAAACAGTATTGCTTGTTGAAGATGAAAGAAGATTACGTGAAATTGTTAGTGATTATTTTCGTAATGAAGGCTTTGAAGTAATCGAAGCAGAAGATGGAAAAAAAGCGTTAGAGTTATTTGCAGAGCATGAAATTGATTTAATTATGTTAGATATTATGTTACCGGAAATAGATGGATGGTCTGTTTGTAGACGAATTAGAAAAGAATCAGCAGTACCAATTATTATGTTGACAGCGCGTTCTGATGAGGATGATACATTGCTAGGTTTCGAATTAGGTGCAGACGAGTATGTAACGAAACCATTTAGCCCGAAAGTGTTAGTAGCTCGTGCAAAGACGTTATTGAAACGTGCGGATGGTGCGGTAGGTGTAGCGGAAGAAAATGCTATGTCTTTAGCTGGAATTGAAGTGAATCGTCTATCTAGAACTGTTTTAGTAGATGGAGAAGAAATTATATTGACACATAAAGAATTTGAACTTCTCGTTTATTTAATGGAGAACAAAGGAATCGTTTTATCACGTCAACATTTATTAGACCAGTTATGGGGATATGACTATTACGGTGATGACCGAACAGTTGATACTCATATTAAAAAACTTCGAAATAAGTTGGGAGATAAAGCGAAGCATATCGGTACTGTTATTCGAGTTGGTTATAAATTTGAAGAATAATCTAGAACGATTTGTGTAATTTAGCCTAGGGAAATGGCAATTTTATACTCTCTTTTGAAGGTAGAATGTACAAAAAATACTTTTCTTGTCTACAATGTTAGATAGGAGTATTTTTTTAATTGGATTTCACGATGAGTTCACAAGAAGGACACAAAACGTGACTATACTGAAAATACGAATTCACCAGAGAGGGGAAATAAAACATGGGATATTACGACGGACCAAATTTAAATGAAGAGCATAGTGAAACGAGAGAAGTGAGAAAATCAGGTAGTAAAAAAGGCTATTTCTTCACAGGTTTAGTGGGAGCTGTAGTCGGAGCGGTTTCGATTAGTTTTGCAGCACCATATATGCCATGGGCTCAAAATAATGGAGCACCAGTATCATCATTTAGTTCGGATTCAAAAGTAGAAGGTACTGTAGTTCCTGTTGTAAATAAAGCGAAAAATGAAACTGATTTACCTGGTATGATTGAAGGAGCGAAAGACGTTGTTGTAGGTGTTATTAATATGCAGCAAAGTGTTGATCCATTTGCAATGCAACCGACAGGTCAAGAACAACAAGCTGGTTCAGGATCAGGTGTTATTTATAAAAAAGCAGGAAATAAAGCATATATTGTAACAAACAACCACGTAGTAGATGGTGCAAATAAACTTGCTGTAAAACTAAGTGATGGTAAAAAGGTAGATGCAAAGTTAGTAGGGAAAGATCCTTGGTTAGATTTAGCTGTTGTTGAAATTGACGGCTCTAATGTGAATAAAGTTGCAACTTTAGGTGACTCAAGTAAAATCCGTGCGGGTGAAAAAGCAATTGCAATCGGTAACCCACTAGGATTTGATGGAAGTGTAACGGAAGGCATTATTAGTAGTAAAGAACGTGAAATTCCAGTTGATATTGATGGCGATAAACGACCAGATTGGCAAGCACAAGTTATTCAAACAGATGCAGCGATTAACCCTGGTAATAGTGGTGGTGCATTATTTAACCAAAATGGTGAAATAATTGGGATTAATTCAAGTAAAATTGCACAGCAAGAAGTTGAAGGAATTGGATTTGCTATTCCAATTAATATCGCAAAGCCAGTTATTGAATCACTTGAAAAAGACGGAGTAGTAAAACGTCCAGCTCTTGGAGTAGGTGTCGTTTCGTTAGAAGATGTGCAAGCTTATGCAGTCAATCAATTGAAAGTACCGAAAGAAGTAACGAATGGTGTTGTATTAGGTAAAATTTACCCAATATCACCGGCAGAAAAAGCTGGTTTAGAGCAATATGATATTGTAGTAGCATTAGATGATCAAAAAGTAGAAAACTCACTTCAATTCCGTAAATATTTATATGAAAAGAAAAAAGTAGGCGAGAAAGTAGAAGTTACATTCTACCGTAACGGTCAAAAAATGACGAAATCGGCTACTTTAGCAGATAATTCAGCTACAAAGAATCAATAATCGAAATAAAAGAAAGTCTCTTTCATATTGAAAGAGACTTTCTTTATCGGCTATACTAAAGGAATAGGAGGGATTAATTATGACAATTGAAAACCCAACTCGTACGGAAATTGGTGAAGTGTTAAAGAGAAGCAAAACAATTGCGGTTGTTGGATTATCAGATAAGCCAGAACGTACATCGTATATGGTTTCAAAAGCAATGCAAGATGCTGGATACCGTATTATTCCAGTTAATCCAACAGTAGATGAGGTGCTTGGAGAAAAGGCAGTTTCTTCACTAAAGGATATTAAGGAACACGTTGACATAGTAAATGTATTTCGTCGCTCAGAGTTTTTAATGGATGTTGCAAAAGAATTTGTAGAGATTGATGCAGATGTTTTTTGGGCACAATTAGGAGTACAAGATGAAGATACATATAAACTTTTAAAAGAAAAAGACTATACTGTAATAATGGATCGTTGTATTAAAGTAGAACATGCGATGACAAAATAGTATAGATTTAAAAGTAGAAAGATTGATTCAGCTCTCATTATAGATAAGTAGGGCCGATGAACGAGGTGTTCATCATGAGATTTTTTAAAGGCTGTTTTTGGGGATTGTTATTTGTAATCCCATTTTGGATCTTGATCATTTGGATCATAATAAAGGTTTGGAATGTGTAATCTTGGAATACATATCCATTTCTCGTTGACAAACGATTATTTTTCTGAAATAGTAGCCTAGAGGAATCCTTGTGAGAAAACAAGGATTTTTCTATTGAAGATGGTATATAAAAGAGATAAGATAACTTGCCAAAACTATAGTCGAGGCGTTATTCTATAATAGAAACATATGTTCTGATTTTGGATTAGGAAAGGGGCAAGGAGTTTGGCGAAGCATCAGTTCCAATATAATGAAGATGCGATTCAAGTGTTAGAAGGACTTGAAGCCGTTCGAAAACGCCCGGGTATGTATATCGGGAGTACGGATAGCCGTGGATTGCATCATTTAGTATATGAAATAGTAGATAACTCCGTTGACGAAGCGTTAGCGGGATTTGGCGACGAAATTTCAGTCGTAATACATAAAGATAATAGTATTAGCGTTATAGATAAAGGGCGAGGAATGCCTACGGGAATGCATAAACTTGGGAAACCTACACCTGAAGTTATTTTAACTGTACTTCATGCAGGTGGTAAGTTTGGTCAAGGTGGCTATAAAACGAGTGGTGGTTTACACGGTGTTGGGGCATCAGTTGTAAACGCTTTGTCAGAATGGTTAGTAGTAACAATTAAACGTGATGGTAACATTTATGAACAACGCTTTGAAAATGGTGGCGTTCCTGCAACGACGTTAGAGAAAATCGGGAAAACAAAAGAGTCTGGTACGACAATGCACTTCAAACCAGATACAACGATTTTCAGCACGACAAATTACAATTATGAAACATTATGTGAGAGATTGCGTGAATCTGCATTCTTATTAAAAGGAATGAAAATCTCGATAAAAGACGAACGTAATGATTTAGAAGATATATTTCATTATGAAACAGGAATCGAAGCTTTCGTTTCATATTTAAACGAAGAAAAAGATTCAATTCACCCGGTTGTATATTTCACTGGTGAACAAAACGGGATTGAAGCAGAACTAGCATTCCAGTTTAATGATGGTTACTCAGAAAATATTCTTTCGTTTGTAAATAACGTACGTACAAAAGATGGTGGAACACACGAAGCTGGATTTAAAACAGCAATGACGCGTGTGTTCAATGAGTATGCTCGTAAAGTTTCATTATTAAAAGAAAAAGATAAAAATTTAGAAGGTACAGATATTCGTGAAGGTGTAGCGGCTATCGTTTCTGTACGTGTACCAGAAGAAGTACTTCAGTTTGAAGGACAAACGAAAGGGAAACTTGGTACAAGTGAAGCTCGTTCTTCTATTGATGCCATTGTATCAGAGCATTTAGCTTACTTTTTAGAGGAAAACCCGGATGTAGCTACACTTCTTGTGAGAAAGGCAGTTAAAGCAGCGCAAGCACGTGAGGCTGCTCGTAAAGCGAGAGAAGAAGCACGTAGTGGTAAGAAGAAGAAAAAATCAGAAGGTACGTTAAGCGGGAAGTTAACACCTGCACAATCACGTAATCCTCAGAAAAACGAATTGTATTTAGTAGAGGGTGACTCTGCTGGTGGTTCAGCGAAACAAGGACGAGACCGTCGTTTCCAGGCCGTATTACCATTACGTGGTAAAGTAATTAATACAGAGAAAGCAAAGCTTGCTGATATCTTTAAAAATGAAGAGATTAATACAATCATTTATGCGATTGGCGGCGGTGTAGGAAATGAATTTGATGTTGAAGATATTAACTACGATAAAGTTGTAATTATGACCGATGCCGATACGGATGGAGCTCATATTCAAGTATTGTTATTAACGTTCTTCTACCGATATATGAAGCCACTTATCGAAGCGGGTAAAGTGTTTATCGCACTCCCTCCTTTATACAAAGTAAGTAAAGGAAAAGGTAAGAGTGAAGTAATTGAATACGCTTGGTCAGATGAGGAATTAGACGGTGTAACGAAAAAAGTTGGAAAAGGCTATATGTTACAACGTTATAAAGGGCTTGGTGAAATGAATGCGGATCAATTATGGGAAACAACAATGAATCCTGAAACGCGTACATTAATTCGCGTGAAAATTGATGATGCAGCAAGAGCAGAGCGTCGCGTTACAACATTAATGGGCGATAAAGTAGAACCGCGCCGTAAATGGATTGAACGTAATGTACAGTTTGGTATGCAAGAAGAAGGAAATATTTTAGAAAATGAAATGATTATGGAGACGGAGGTGGAATAACATGCAAGCAGAGAAGTTTCATGACCTCCCGCTTGAAGACGTGTTAGGTGATCGCTTTGCACGTTATAGTAAATATATTATTCAAGATCGTGCACTTCCAGATGCACGTGATGGCTTAAAGCCAGTACAAAGACGTATTTTATATTCTATGTATGTAGAAGGTAATGTACATGATAAAGCGTTTCGTAAATCAGCTAAAACAGTAGGTAATGTTATCGGTAATTATCATCCACATGGAGATTCCTCCGTATATGAAGCAATGGTACGCTTAAGCCAAACTTGGAAAGTACGTAATGTTTTAGTTGAAATGCATGGTAATAACGGTAGTGTTGATGGGGACCCAGCGGCAGCAATGCGTTATACGGAAGCTCGTTTATCACCAATCGCATCTGAATTATTACGTGATCTTGATAAAGAAACAGTTGAATTCGTGTCAAACTTTGATGATACGAGTGAAGAACCAGTTGTATTACCAGCAGCGTTCCCGAATTTATTAGTGAACGGATCTACAGGGATTTCCGCTGGTTATGCAACAGAAATTCCTCCGCATCATCTTGGAGAAGTTATTGATGCTACAATGATGCGTATTGATAAGCCAAATAGTACTGTTGATGATTTATTAACAGTTATGAAAGGACCAGATTTCCCAACAGGCGGTATTATTCAAGGGATTGATGGTATTAAAAAGGCGTATGAAACAGGTAAAGGTAAAATTATTATTCGCGGAAAAGCAGAAGTTGAAACAGTGCGCGGTGGGAAACAACAAATTGTAATCACTGAAATTCCTTACGAAGTGAATAAGGCAAACCTTGTAAAGAAAATGGATGAATTACGTCTAGATAAAAAGTTAGATGGTATTGCTGAAGTGCGTGATGAGACAGATCGTACTGGTTTACGAATTGTTGTTGAATTAAAGAAAGAAGCAAACGCCGAAGGTATTTTAAATTATTTATATAAAAATACAGATTTACAAATTCCATATAACTTTAATATGGTAGCGATTAATAATCGTCGTCCAACACTTATGACATTACCAAAAATTTTGGATGCTTATATTGGACATCAAAAAGAGGTTATTACGAGACGTTCGCAATATGAATTAAGAAAAGCAGAAAATCGTCAACATATTGTAGAAGGTTTAAAGAAAGCATTATCGATTTTAGATCAAGTAATCGAGACAATTCGAGCTTCAAAAGATAAACGTAATGCGAAAGATAATTTAAGTGCAAAATTTGGCTTTACAGAAGCACAGGCGGAAGCAATTGTTTCCTTGCAATTATATCGCTTAACGAATACAGACATTACGGCGTTACAAGAAGAAGCAGATGAGCTTAATAAGAAAATTCTAGAGCTACAGTCAATTTTACAAAGTGAAAAAAGATTACTTCAAGTCATTAAAACTGATTTGAAGAGAGTTAAGAAAACATATAGTGATGATCGCCGTGCTATTATTGAAGAACAAATTGAAGAAATTAAAATAGACGTAGAAGTGATGATTCCACAAGAAGATGTCATCGTTACTGTAACGAAAGAAGGATATGTGAAACGTACTGGATGGCGCTCACATAATGCATCAAACGGCAAAGACTTCGGTATGAAAGAGGGTGACATCTTACTTGAACGATTCGATACGAATACGACTGAAACAGTTCTTTTATTCACAAGTAAAGGGAACTATATATATCTTCCAGTATACGAAATGCCAGATATTCGTTGGAAAGATTTAGGTCAGCACGTTGCAAATATCGTTTCACTCGACCGAGATGAAACGATCATTTGGGCAACGGTTGTACCGAACTTTGAGGAAGAAAAACGATTTATCGTATTTGTAACACGAAATGGTATGATAAAGAAAACAGAATTAAATCAATATAAAGTTCAGCGTTATTCAAGGGCATTCGTTGCTGTAAACTTGAAAAAAGATGATGAAGTTGTCGATATATTTGCGACAGATGGAACGAGTGATATCGTTCTTGCTACACATGGTGCATATGCACTTATTTTCCATGAAGATGAAGTAAGTCCAGTCGGTGTAAGAGCTGCTGGTGTGAAAGCAATTAATTTAAAAGAAGATGACTATGTCGCTTCTGGTAAACCGTTAAATGGTGATAAAGATCAACTTATTCTCGTAACGCAGCGTGGTGCTGTAAAACGTCTAAAAGCATCAGAAATTGAAAAATCAACGAGGGCGAAGCGAGGTCTTGTTATTTTCAAAGAGTTAAAACGTAATCCGTACCGCATTGTCGGTATTGAAATTGTTCGGGACGATGAATTAGTTTACATGAAGACAGAGAAAAACATTGTAGAAGAGATTGATCCGAAAGCGTATCGAAATAAAGACCGGTATAGTAATGGTAGCCTAGTGCTAGATGTAAATGATACTGGTGAAGTAGTAGAAACGTGGACGAAAAAACGACCGGAGTAAAAAAGCATCTTGCTATGAATAATAGCAAGATGCTTTTTTCTAGGCAATTTATTATGTAAATAATAATAATCTTGTTATAATAACTGAATGAAATCGTTCTCATAAAGTGAAACTTTAATCAATGGGGATTTTCTTCATCCTCACTGATTATTAGTTGAACTAATCGGGCTTTAACAAGCAGTTGATTCCTCACCTAATTCCTTAGCTTTCACTGAATTTTGGGTTAGGAATCTTACTGCCCGTTAAAGCGGCACAAATGGAGGGGCAACATGAAAAAAATAGGTGTAGGGATTGTAGGATTTGGTTTTTCTAGTACGACATTTCATATCCCACTATTACAAATAATAGAAGAATATGATATTCGAGCTGTATTATCCTCAAAAGAAGAGGTAGTAAAAGAAACATTACCAAACGCTAATGTTGTTAGTACAATTGATGAATTGGTGAAGCGAGCTGATGTTGACTTAGTTGTTATTACATCACCTAATACAACTCATTTTCCATATGTAAAAGAAGCAATTTTAAACGGTAAGCATGTTGTTGTAGAAAAACCATTTGTTGTTTCAATTGAAGAAGGGGAAGAGCTTATTACATTAGCAGAGCAGCATAATGTAATGTTAAGCGTATATCATAATCGTCGTTTTGATAATGATTTCTTAACAATTAAGAAATTGTTAGGAGAAAACAGAGTAGGGAATGTATACGCATATGAATCAAATTTTGATCGTTTCCGTCCACATGTACGTGATCGATGGAGAGAAAAAAATCTACCAGGTTCCGGTATATTATACGATTTAGGATCGCATTTAATTGACCAAGCGTTATCAATATTCGGGAAACCAGATGCGATAAGTGCAGATGTAATAAAACAACGACCAGGTGCAGAGGTGGATGATTATTTCCACATAGTACTGCATTACGGAGTTAAACGTGTCATTTTACGTAGCAGCAGTTATGTGAAAAAAGCTGGACCGCATTTTATAGTGCATGGAGAGAAAGGTTCTATCGTGAAGTACGGTATGGATTCGCAGGAAGAGCAATTAAAAAGTGGAATGAAGCCAGGCAATAACGGTTATGGGGTAGACGATGAAGAGAATTTTGCTACTTTAGAAACAGAAGAAAGCTTAGAGCGTATTCCAACAGAAGTCGGTTGTTATGACAATTATTATAAAGGTGTACGAGATAGTATATTAAATGGTGAGGAACTACCTGTAACAGCAAAAGAAGGTTTAGATGTTATTAAACTGATTCAATTAGCGATTGAAAGCAGTGAAAAGGGTAGAGTCATTTCTATAAAATAAAAAGACACGAATTTCGTGTCTTTTTTATTAGGAATATGTGAATATGATTAATTAATTAGTTTAGTCGTTTATCGTACATTAATTGGATTTGTATGCCATAAGGATCTTCAATAATACCATATGCTTCACTAAATATATTTTTTTCTAGCTGAGAGATTATTTTTACATGCTTATCGGAAATTAAATTATTATAAAACCTTTGTATTTCTTCTAAATTAGCGCTTTGAATGCAAAGTGACATGTTATTTCCAACGTTATAACGTTCATTAGTATTCATTGTATCTTCTGCTATCATTAGCTTTGTATTCCCAATTTGTAAAACAGAGTGAGCAATATGATCTTTATTTTCACTTGTAATTTTAAAAGAACTATCTCTTTTCGCCAGTTCTTCATACGTAACAATCATTAACTTTTTGGCTTCTAAATTACGTATATAAAAATTAATCGCCTCCTTTGCTTGCCCATTCATTGAAAGAAAAATAGCTATTTCTAATGTCATAAATATATAACTCCTTTATTAGTTGATAATTATAATATAGATTAAAAGGGTTTCAATACATGACACCTTTTTGGGAGGGAAATATGAAAAAAACGGAACGAATAAATGATATGCTTATTTTCTTAAAGAATAAAAGATATTTTAATTTAAAAGATTTAATGACTAGATATGATATTTCTAAAAGTACCGCTTTGCGAGATATTCAATCATTGGAAGAAATAGGTGTACCCATATATTCTGAACTGGGTAGAAATGGAAGTTATAAAATTATAGAAAATAATGTGTTATCACCAATTTATTTTAGTGTGGATGAAATGTATGCGTTATACTTTTCAATTCTTACGCTAAATGGATACAAGACAAAACCATTTAATGTAGAAAGTATTGCGCTTGAAAATAAATTTAAACATGTATTACCTGATAATGTGAGTAAAAATATTTCAATCATGGAACGAACGCTTTCCTTTGAAGTAACAAATCATAGTAATTTTAGTCCGTTCTTAAAAGAAATTTTACAGGGGATTTTTGCTGAGCGAGTTTATCATTTAACATATTTAAAAAAAGGTGAGGAGAAAGCATTGGTTGCCCAATTTATTCGAATAGAATCTAAATTTGGCCAGTGGTATGCTAAAATCTTTAATTTTGAGACAAATCATGTTCAAATAATTAGATGTGATAAAATTCTTTCTATTGTGGAAACAAGCAATGTTCATCCAAAAAATCTTAAAGAATTATTAAGTTATCTTACTACTTTTCACAGGAAGCCTGATGCAATTGATTTTAGCGTCATTGTTAGTCAAAAAGGAAAGGACATTTTTGATAAAGAGAATTATCCTTCCATGAGGATGCAAAAGGAAAATGAAAATTACATTATAACAGGCTATTTTAACAAGCAAGAATTTGATTTTATTTCAAATTACTTTCTGAATTTCGGTGAAACGATTATCTCAATTCAGCCTGTTATGCTAAAAGAGTTAATCTATAATAAGGTGTTATCTATAAAGCAGCATTTAACTTCTTTAAGATAAAGTTAGTTTTAGTCATTTTTTGATATGAAAAAGCCCTTGCGATTTAAATATCCAAAGGGCTTTTTGGTGATTCTATTTGTTCTTTAGAAAAATTATTTTTCTGGGACGGAGAGTCCATAAAAGAACATCGTAACGATATCTTTTATATGTTTTTCACGATCTCCTTCAAGAAGTTGTGCCCCAAAATGATCACCTAATTTAGTAAACATTTGAATGTAAAGTAACATCATTTCTTTAGTAAGGTGTGGATTAATTTCGTTTTTGCGCTGAGCTTGTTCTAATATTTCTAAATACCAGGGCAGGATTTTTTCATTTTGATAACTATAAATAAACTTACGGAGTTCTTCGTCCCTTTGCATCATTTGTAGTAACATATCAGGTTGAAATAACCCGCCAGTATTCATTTTTCTTACAATCATTTTTTGCATCATATCATGAAAAGGTAATTTTTCTTCTGCAAGATCTTTATAATATTGAAATTCAGATATGATAAATTCTTGTATGAGCTCCTTAAATAATGCATCTTTACTTCCGAAATGATTATAAATTGTAACTTGAGAAACGTTTGCTTCTTTTGCGATATGTTCTATTTTCACTTCATTAAATCCACGTTCTGAAAATAATACGAATGCTGCTTCTTTAATGGCACGCTTTTTCTTTTCTTTTACTCTTTCAAAGCCGTTCAATGCAATCACCTCACTTAAAATATACAAGAAAAAATAATGGAAAACAATAATTTTGAAATATAGACTAATAAATATTTCAAAAAGTTGTTGCGAATATGGAAGATGAGGAGTACAATAATTTTGAAATATCATATATTAAATATTTCAAAAAAATGAGGTGGAATTATGATTTCAGTTCAAGATGTCACAAAACAGTTTTCGAATGGAAAAGGTTTGTTTCATATTACATTTGATGTAAAAGAGGGAGAAGTATTTGGTTATTTAGGACCGAATGGTGCCGGGAAATCAACGACGATTCGTAATTTAATGGGATTTATAAAACCGACAGCTGGTAAAGCGACAATTTTTGGATTAGATTGTTGGAATGAAGCAGCGAAAATTCAAAGGGAAGTTGGTTATTTACCGGGTGAAATTTCTTTTATTGAAGGAATGAACGGATTAGAGTTTTTAAAATTAATGCAAGGAATGCGTGGATTAAAGGATACAAAAAGACGAGATGAACTGATAGAGCGTCTGCAATTTGATGTGAAAACACCGATTCGCAAAATGTCTAAAGGAATGAAGCAAAAAGTAGGGATAGTCGCTGCATTTATGCACGATCCAGAGGTGTTAATTTTAGATGAACCAACATCTGGACTTGATCCACTTATGCAGCAAATGTTTATAGATTTAATATTAGAGGAAAAGCAAAGAGGAAAAACAATCCTAATGTCATCACATATTTTTACTGAAATTGAGAGAACTTGTGATAGAGTAGCTATTATTAAAGATGGTCGAATCGTAACGGTTGAAAATATTCACGATTTACAAAGTATGAGAAGACAGGTGATAGATGTAACAGTATCATCACAAGAAGAGATTGAGTCCCTTACAAAGTGTAATTTGCAATTTGAAGCGGTAAAAGGTAGAGAGGCATCTATCATTGTACAAGGAAACTATCAAACTGTTTTACAAACACTTTCAAACTATAATGTAACGGCTCTTCAAACGAGAGCGATGGATTTAGAACATTTATTTATGCATTATTACGATAAGAAAGAAGGGATAATGCATGAATAAGCAATTGTTTTTAGCTAGTTTGAAAGAAACACAAAAAAGTATTTTGAGTTATGCGTGTGGTGCGGCTTTATATCTGTGGTTATTAATTTGGATATTCCCGTCAATGGTATCAGCGAAAGGGCTAAATGAATTAATAGCTGCCATGCCTGATAGTGTGAAAAAAATCGTTGGTATGGAAAGTCCGATTCAAAACGTAATGGATTTTCTAGCGGGCGAATACTATAGTCTATTGTTTATTATCATTTTAACAATTTTTTGCGTAACAGTTGCGACACATTTAATTGCTCGTCATGTAGATAAAGGAGCAATGGCATACTTGCTAGCAACACCTGTATCTAGAGTGCAAATTGCTATTACACAAGCTACTGTTCTCATATTGGGACTTCTGATTATTGTATCTGTTACGTATGTAGCTGGGTTAGTAGGTGCAGAATGGTTTTTACAAGATAATAACTTAAATAAAGAATTATTTTTGAAGATAAATATAGTCGGAGGGCTCATATTTTTAGTCGTTAGTGCGTATTCATTTTTCTTTTCTTGTATATGTAATGACGAAAGAAAAGCACTAAGTTATTCAGCGAGTTTAACTATCCTATTTTTCGTATTGGATATGGTAGGGAAGTTAAGTGATAAGTTAGAATGGATGAAAAACCTATCATTATTCACGCTGTTTCGTCCGAAAGAAATTGCTGAAGGAGCGTATAATATATGGCCAGTAAGTATAGGGTTAATTGCCGGAGCACTTTGTATTTTCATAGTAGCAATTGTAGTGTTTAAGAAGAGGGATTTACCGTTATAAAGTAGAAAGTCCACTAGAAAGTGGGCTTTTTTTATTTGTAAATTTAAACTAGTATGTTTATCGCATAACACTTATAAAGGATATTTATCTTTTTAATTAAGGAAATATTCAAAAAAACGAACCTTTTTCTAGGTTCATACGTCTAATACATGTAAAGTTAAATTGGAAGTGATGAAGTGAGGATGAAACAGGAGGAGCAATTGTGAAAGTAATCCCTTTATATAAAATGATTATAAAAGAAGAAACGGATGTTTCTTTGGCGAAAAAAGGTGATCATGAAGCCTTTATAGCGCTTATGCATACAGAAAAAGTGAAGATGTATCGAATAGCAAAGGCGATGTTACGTGATGAGACAAATATAGAGGATGCGATACAGACAACAATTTTAAAGGCCTATGAAAATATAAAAAAATTAAAAAAAGAAGAATTTTTTCAAACTTGGTTAATTCGAATACTAATAAATGAGTGTAACAATATTATTAGAGCGTATAAAAATGTAATTGTGACAGAAGAGAATGATTACAATATGAGTGCGTGTGATCAGTATGAAGATATAGATTTGTGTAATGCGATTCAATCGTTACATGAAGAATTAAGAGCTGTTACGGTGCTTTATTATTATGAAGATATGAATCAAGAGAGTATAGCAAAGCTGTTAGAAATACCGAAAGGAACAGTGAAATCAAGATTGTCACGCGCGAGGGAACAACTACAAAAACGATTAAAGATGGAATAGGGGGTGTAAAGGATGGATAATGAAAAATTATTTGATGAGAAATTAAAAAAGAGAATAAAAGATGAAAATGTTATAGTACCTCCAGAGTTAAATGAAAAAATTAATGGCACACTATATAATCTTCAGGTAAAAAAGAAGAGTTACAAAATTCATATGATGATAATTAGTGCAGCGGTTTGTATACTTTCAGTGGTATCTATGTCTGAGTTTTCTATACAAAGTTTTGCGCAAAATGGTGGAGTATTTGAATATGTAAAGAAAAAAGCGTTTTCTGATTTTGAAAATGAAGAAGAAATAAAATCGAATGTACATTATCCAGATAAAGAAAAGATTCATCAAAAAATGCTAGATTCTATTGATTATTTTAAAAATATTTCAGGACAATTTGAGGAATATTCTAGCTCATCAAGAATTGCTACAACATATAAGTATGCGATTGATACGGAGAAACAAAGAGGTATCTCTTCGAAAGAAGATAAACTAGCGAAAAAACGAACAATTATATATAAAGAGGGCAAGAAAAAAGAGTTTGATGATGAGAAGTATACCTATAAAGAGACAAAATGGAACCCGAAAGAAAGAAACAATGAACTATTAAAATTAAATCCTACGGAAAGGTTAGTGAGAAAATCAAGTGAGAAAAAGAGATATGATGATGAATATGTAGGGCTAGCTAAATATAGTATTCAATCAGAATTCGCAGATTTGTTGATTCGATATAAAGATTGGAATTATAAAGAAACAAAATATCTTGGATTAGATTGTTACAAAATTGAAGGAGTCATCAACATAGAGATGCCTGTTAGCACCTCTGAAGATTTAAGAGGGAAATTCGAAATGGTTGTGGAGAAAAATACAGGGATTATGTTGAAATTTCTTAGTTTTCAAGAAGGCTTGATTCAATATTCAGTTACGACTGAATGGATACAAATAGATAAGGGATTGAAAGAAAGTATGTTTCAAAAGGATAGCGCTAAATATGAAAGAATGAAAAACATATTGGATGAATAGAAACAGGAGGAGAGTAAATGGAGAATCATTCATCTTTAAGAGAAGAGAAAAATAAGCAAAAATATAAAAAGAAAACGATAATAAGTTTACTACTGGCGGTATTACTATTTGGTGGAATTGGCTATGGAGCCTATGTATATATGAAAACTTCTAGTCTCGTACAAAAATCTAATTTGAATTTAGCACGAGGTGAAAAATCCAATTTACGTGAGAAATCTGTAAAGCCAATTGCAAATCATGTTTCACTTTTAATTATGGGAATTGATGAAAATCAAGAACGACAAAAGGAATATAATGGTGCATTTCATACAGATGCATTATTGTTAGCGACTTTTAATAAAGACGATAAAACAGTGAAATTAACGAGCATACCGCGTGATACATATACATATGTTCCAGTTGAAAAGAAAAAAGATAAAATAACCCATGCATATGGAAGTGGTTTCGTTAAAAATGGTAGAGATGGAGGACCGCAAGCTTCTGTGGAAGCGGTAGAAAAATTGTTACAGGTGCCCGTTGATTATTTTGTGAAATTTAATTTTGGTTCCTTTACTAAAATTGTTGATGGGTTAGATGGTATTGAAGTGGATGTCCCGGTTGAATTTACGGAGCAAAATAGTAAAGATGAACCTGATGCGATTCATTTGAAAAAAGGATTACAAAAATTAAATGGCGAAGAAGCACTTGCACTAGCAAGAACGCGCCATATTGATAGTGATGCAATGAGAGGACAGCGCCAACAACTTGTTATTGAAGCAATTTTAAGTAAATTAAAAAGTGTAGGATCGATTACGAAGCTAGAAAAAATAGTTGAGGCGGTTGATAGTGATTTTAAAACAAATTTAGTAATGGATGATATTTTATCTTTTTATAAATACGGTTTAAACGGTTCAGTTGAAAAAATACAATTAGCTGGTGATGATTTATACTTACCTAATGGCCCAAACGGGCAACGTGTATATTATTATAATCCTAATAAAAAAGATCTACAGAGTTTGAGTAATACTCTTAGAACACATCTAGGGTTAAGTGAAAAGCAAATTGAGGAGAATTAAAGCAGACGAAATGTCTGCTTTTTTATTTTTGTAGAAAAGAGGTTTGTTACGATATACATTATTTATTAACAATAATTTACAAGTTATTTTATAGTGAAGGGATATAAAGACTATTAAATCAATACATAGAATTCCATGAGGTATAGTGTTTCGAAAGGTTAAGTAATTTTTATGAATATTACTGTAAAAAAATAATTTTTTAAAAATTTTCAATAATAACACTTTACAAAACTCAAAAAATTAGTAGAATAATAGTTAATAAGAATCTTCTAATAAATATATAAAGAAAAACATAATTATCAGAAAATTCTTAAATGAGAGCGTTAAGAATTAGGGAGGGTACAGAAAGTGAAAAAGAAAAAAATGAAAAAACTAACAGCGGTTGTAGTACCAGTTTTAGCAATGAGTATGGCATTAACAGCATGTTCTACATCAGGTGGAGATAAGAAGACAAGCACAAATTCTAGCTCTGGTGGAGATAGTAAATCAGAAGGAAAATTAGCAGCAAAACAAGTACTAAATCGTACTGAAACAAATGAGATTCCAACAATGGATACTTCTAAAAATACAGATACATTAGGTTCTCAAATTTTAGGGAACACAATGGAAGGTTTATATCGATTAGATAAAGATAACAAACCAATCCCAGCTGCTGCAGAATCAAGCACGAAGAGTGAGGATGGTAAAAAATATACATTTAAACTACGTAAAGATGCAAAATGGTCAAATGGTGATCCTGTAACAGCGAAAGATTTTGCATATGCATGGCAACGCTTATTAGATCCAAAAACAGCTGCTGAGTATGCATTTATTGCATTTCCAATTAAAAATGCGGAAGCGGTGAATAAAGGTGAAAAACCTGTAGCAGAGCTAGGAGTAAAAGCGGTAGATGACTATACGCTTGAAGTTGAGTTAGAACAAGCAGTACCATACTTCTTAAACTTAGTAGCGTTCCCATCGTACTATCCATTAAATGAGAAGTTCGTGAAGGAAAAAGGAGATAAATATGGTTTAGAGTCTGATACAACAGTATATAACGGACCGTTCGTTCTTACTGATTGGAAGCATGAGCAAGGTTGGAAATTAAAGAAAAACGACCAATATTGGGATAAAAAGACTGTAAAACTAGATGAAATTAACTATAGTGTAGTAAAAGAAGTAGCTACAAGAGTAAATTTATATGATACAAATGCAATTGATTTTGCACTTCTATCAGGTGAATTCGTTGATAAGTATAGAAATAATAAAGAAGAGTTTGGCACATATTCACAAGTAAGCACATACTTCTTACGTCTGAACCAAAAACGTGGCGGACAAGATACACCGTTAAAGAGCCAAAAATTACGTGAAGCAATCGCGCTTTCTATTGATAAGAAAAATCTATCAAATGTAATTTTAAATGATGGATCTAAACCTGCGGACTTCTTAGTACCAAAAGGATTAGCAACCGGACCGGATGGTAAAGATTTCCAAGAAACATTTAAAAATGGTATTAAGCCAGATGCGAAAAAAGCAGCAGCTGCATGGAATGAAGCGAAAAAAGAACTTGGAAAAGACCAAGTTACAATTGAGCTATTAAACTATGATACTGGTAATGCGAAAAAAGTTGGAGAATATGTAAAAGACCAAATTGAGAAAAACTTAAAAGGTGTAACGGTTAATATTAAACTTCAGCCATTCAAGCAAAAGTTAAAATTAGAAACAGAGCAAGATTATGATTTATCATTTGCTGGTTGGGGACCTGACTACGCTGACCCAATGACATTCTTAGATATGTTCCAGTCTAATCATTCTCATAACCAAATGAGCTTCGCTGATTCTAAGTATGATGATATGATTAAAAAAGCTGGTGGAGAATTAATGGGTGACGCGAAGAAACGTTGGGAAGAGCTAGGAAAAGCTGAGAAATTACTTCTTGAGAAAGATGTAGCACTTGTACCTTTATACCAACGTGGTGATGCATATGTTCAAAAACCAAATGCAAAAGGCATCGTTCACCATAACATTAGCCCAGAGTATAGCTTCAAGTGGGCATATATGACTGAAAAAGATGGAAAATAATTTTTAAACAGTAATGTTATCTTTAAGTGGATGTATACAAGTTTCTTAGCTTATTTTGTAGTGAGAATCTCGTACAATAGAAAGATAAATGATAGAGCATTCCAAAAGTAGACTATTTACTTTTGGAATGCTCTTTTTATTATGAGATTACATGTAAATAAATCGATAGATATAATGAAGAATTTGTATAGTGATAATTGTAAAAAGAATACTTGTTACTATCACAAAAAAATAATTTTTAGAATATTTTAAAAATAACTTTACAAAACCAGAAAAATTAGTAGAATATTAATTAATAAGAATTTTCTGATAACTAGTTAATAGGAAATTACTCAAATCTAGTTTCGTACATATAATTGGGGAGGATACAAAAATGAAGAAAAAGATGAAAAAGTTTACGGCGGTTGTAGCGCCAGTATTAGCGATGAGTATGGCGTTAACAGCATGTTCTGGATCAGGTGGGGAGAAGAAAACGACTACGACGTCTAGTGGTGGCGAAGATAAAAAGTCTGATATTAAATATGCAGCGAAGCAAGTGTTAAATCGTACGGAGAATCAAGAAATTCCGACAATGGATACTTCTAAGTCTACTGATACGTTAGGGGCACAAATTTTAGGAAACACGATGGAAGGATTATATCGTCTTGATAAAGATGAGGGTGTTGCAAAACTCATAAATATCCAAAAATGAATGCATAAAGAAACCCGTTTTCCTGGAAGAATGATAGTA
>NZ_JBNPJZ010000329.1:0-220 GCF_050312695.1 Bacillus sp. AF62
GTCATGACAAGGTCTTTCATTTTTCCGTCTGTTCGTTCTAATTCGTCATTTGTATCTGTTAAACTGTAAACAACTTTGTTTCCTAAATCTTCAAATTTCACGCCGAATATAGAAATACCAAGTTGTGTAGCTTTCACTTGATTGTCCATTCCTTTTAGTTCACCGATAACAGCTTTAAATACGTCAGCAGCCGGACGTTTTCCAGCTTCAAACTCTTTCC
>NZ_JBNPJZ010000330.1:0-215 GCF_050312695.1 Bacillus sp. AF62
GATTTCATTTGCAATATCACCAATTTCAACAGATTTAATTTTTCGGTATACTTCATCATCAGTGAAATACAATGTTTCGCCATTTAGGAACCATGCCTTGATGCGACGGATTAAAGGTTTTATATTTTCATCTTCTAGTAAATTAAACTTCATTTTTAAAGGGACGTCTTCAAACGCCCCTTTTTTTGTTAACGAACCATGCCGCCCTGGTACTT
>NZ_JBNPJZ010000331.1:0-213 GCF_050312695.1 Bacillus sp. AF62
ACAACCGCAAATGTACATGATAGTAAAATAGCTCCTGCATTGCTTCGGGATATACAAAACCAAAATGTGTTATTTTCTGTTGCAGATGCCGCTTATGATAGTCAGCACATGCATGAAATTGCCGGAGCATGTGATATCTTTGCGATCAATCCAATTAACCCGCGTAATAGCGGACCAATCAAAAGTACACATCGTCGTGTAGTGTCTCATTTT
>NZ_JBNPJZ010000332.1:0-212 GCF_050312695.1 Bacillus sp. AF62
CTGCAACGGAAAATAACACATTTTGGTTTTGTATATCCCGAAGCAATGCAGGAGCTATTTTACTATCATGTACATTTACGGTTGTAAATACATACGACAATATAACACCTTCTGGTGTAGAACAGGCATGAGTTTTGAGGTGGTACAGTAAAACTGGAACATAGTATAGAGATAAATTATTCTATATAAGAGGTGTTTCAGATGAAAAAACA
>NZ_JBNPJZ010000333.1:0-211 GCF_050312695.1 Bacillus sp. AF62
CGAAGTGGCTAAACGCGGCGGACTGTAAATCCGCTCCTTCGGGTTCGGCAGTTCGAATCTGCCCCCCTCCACCATTTTCTTAAAAATAACCTGAAAGGGTTTATTTTTTTGAGAAGATAACCATACTAGTAAATATTAATGGGCTATAGCCAAGCGGTAAGGCAACGGACTTTGACTCCGTCATGCGCTGGTTCGAATCCAGCTAGCCCAG
>NZ_JBNPJZ010000334.1:0-207 GCF_050312695.1 Bacillus sp. AF62
AGATTATAAGCAACCATTCGATTAATTTTCATTTGATTTTATAAGTGAAGATGTAGCTGAAGTTGTGGAAGACAAACTAAAAAGGAAATTTAAACTAACGGAACTTGGAAATGCGGAACGTATTGCTTACGAATACGGCCATGTAATTAAATTCGTTCATGATATCGGTTGGTATATATGGGATGGAAAACGATGGAGAGTGGATAC
>NZ_JBNPJZ010000335.1:0-207 GCF_050312695.1 Bacillus sp. AF62
TTGTGGCGAAGTGGTTAACGCACCGGATTGTGGCTCCGGCATTCGTGGGTTCGATTCCCATCAGTCGCCCCATTTTTATTTTAAAAATTACAAATAATTTAATTGATACTTACATATAATTAAGTAAGAATTCGATGGGCTATAGCCAAGCGGTAAGGCAACGGACTTTGACTCCGTCATGCGCTGGTTCGAATCCAGCTAGCCCAG
>NZ_JBNPJZ010000336.1:0-203 GCF_050312695.1 Bacillus sp. AF62
ACAAATGGGAAAACGATGAAAAGTGGTGAAAATGATTCAGGGATAAGGCCCCCCGGTTCGAAGGTTGGGCTTTTTTTCGTCTAAGGGGCACCGGAGGAGGGGGTTAACTGTCAGGTTTTTTTGCTAAATTTACGCACGTAAGGGGGGTGGTGACTGTGAAGAACAAAGCGAAAGTAAAAAGAGAACTATTAAATCGAATAGAT
>NZ_JBNPJZ010000337.1:0-203 GCF_050312695.1 Bacillus sp. AF62
GCGAGACGGAAAGAGCTACTCTGACTCATATTTTCCCATTTGTGGATTGCCTTCTGTAACATTGGATCTTGTTTCATGGCTATATCCTCCAATGTGTGGGTTAAATGTTCATCTTCATGCGCTGGTAGTAAAAGTAACCAACGAGCGAATTCATTTTCCCACGGATTAATTTTTTCTTCTCTCCATTGCTGTAGCAATTTCGG
>NZ_JBNPJZ010000338.1:0-201 GCF_050312695.1 Bacillus sp. AF62
ACCGGTTCCACTGGAACTACTGGCTCTACCGGTTCCACTGGAACTACTGGCTCTACCGGTTCCACTGGAACTACTGGGGCTACTGGACTTACTGGCTCCACTGGGCCTACCGGGGCTACTGGGGCTACTGGTTCCACTGGACTTACTGGCTCCACTGGGCCTACTGGAACTACTGGCTCTACCGGTTCCACTGGAACTACT
>NZ_JBNPJZ010000050.1:0-54017 GCF_050312695.1 Bacillus sp. AF62
AATAAATTGAAGGATTAAGAGAGGGGCATATTAATATGCAATCATTTAAGGCCGGAAAATATATTACATATGTTGCAATTGCTATATTACTTGTAGTCGCTATTATGTCTCCTTATGAATTACCTAAAAAGATTGGCTTTATTATAGGTGTTCTTATTTTAGGGGTATGTGCACTTGGTACTAATAAACTTTACGAACGGATATTCCTTATATGGAAGATATAACTGTAACTCAAAAAATGCACGATTTTAGTAGTATTGTAGGTTATGATGAGTATACAGCCAAGGTAGGTGCGGAATATAGTTCGCGCAAGTATGAATTGCTTTTAGAGAAAATTGATGTTCCGGATATTATTCCGTATTTCAGTGATCACGATATAACAATCCGCTTAGAATTGGGAGTAGGGACTTATGGGTATAAGCTTCACATGGGTCAAGAGAAAGGTTTTTATGCATCATACGAAGGTTTTGGAGGAGGTTTTTTCTTGAAACCTGAAAAAAAGGAGTAATCACACATGTTTAAACAAGGACGTATTTTGATGTATATTTTTACCGCGGTTTTATTTTTTTCTTCATTCTTTTTTCCGCAGCCAATGGAAAAAAGGTTTTTAACAGCTATTGCAGCATTGATTATTGGTGGAATAGGTATTGGAATTTCCTATCTATTAGAAATTTTGAGTAACAAGTCGAATATATCTAAAAAGAACGGAGAATGACGATGGAGCTTTTCCCGATTGGTTCAGTTGTGAAGCTAAAAGATCTAAACCAACCTGTTATGATTATTGGAAGAATGGTCATTTCAGCAGATAAACTTGATTTTGATTACGTAGGGGTTCTTTATCCGGTTGGTTATTTAGGCGATGAAAAAGTGTTATGCTTTAATCATGATAAGATTGTAGAGGAAATACATAGAGGGTATTTGAATGAGAGTGAATTAATTTTACGTGAGAGATTAGTAGAATTGTAAAAATATTGAAAAATACATATTGATTTTAAAAATACGATAGGGGAAACAAAATGGGAAAGATAATGAGAACTATAGTAATCATTGGCATACTTGTTCCTCCAGTGCTGCTGTGGAGTGCACCTGGTATTCCTTTAAATGATAAACTGCTGTTTACAGGTTTACAACTAACTGTAGGATTCACCACAGTAGTAGCGTTAGAGATTATATTTAAAAATCGAAAAAAGAAGAGGGCAAAATAGAGATAGATTGTATGGAATAACAGCTGAAAATATGTAACATGTATTATTAATCGTTTTACTTGGGAGGTGACCTACTGGTTGCCTCTTTTAACGTTATGCTTATAGTTTTATCTGAAAAAGAAAAAAGGAGCAATCAAGCATGTTTAAACAAGGGCATATTTTAATGTGTACTTTTACCGCAGTGCTATTTTTTCTTCCTTCTTCTTTCCACAGCCAATGGGGAAAAAGGTTTTAACAGCTATTGTTGCTCTAATTATTGGTGGAGTAGGTATTGGAATTTCCTATTTATTAGAAAATTTCAGTAGCAAGTCGAAAAATATATCTAAATAAGAAAAGAGAATAACGATAAAGCGTTCCTAATTGGTTTAGTTGAAAAGATAAAAGATTTAAATTGTTTTTTTATGTTATAGAAATTAACAAGCGTTAAGAAGTAAATACGTAGTATATCGTATAGTAACGGCAAGCGGAGTACATGTGAATAGATATTAGTTAAGAAGAGGCTACTTATAATAGGCAGCCTCTCCTGCGTGTATTATGCATTATTATCGATACATCGTCCACATCCCAATGTCTTTAAACCCTAGTCGTTTATAAATACGTCCAGCAGCTGGATTGTTATAAAACAAACAAAGCGTTCGGCCTTCATTCGTAAAGTCTTGAATCATTTTTTGTAATATGAGCGAAGCGTATCCGCTTCCGCGATAATTCGGATGTGTACATACGCCAACTACCATAGCGGATAATGAATTTTCAGCGGAAGTAGAGGCGGATGCAATAATAGCACCGTCTTTTTCAATATAATATGTGCGTCCTGTATTTGTTTTGAGAGCTTGTCTTAATATTTTCTCTGATTCATTAGCAACTGGAAATTCAGCAATGTTACCTCGCAATTGCATAATTCGCTCTACATCATCTAGTGTGGCAAGTTTAATTGTTTCTTGGATAGGCGTGCTAGGTAAGTTGTTGTCATTTAGACATTCGCAAAAATACATTTCATTTTTGGCGCCTAATTGTAGACTTGGAGAAGTTTCAAACCTTTCTACAATAGTTGACTTGCCAGAGAGTTTAAGCGGTTTATATGCGGAAAGAAGTGCCTCATAATCAAGGGTAACAAAGTCTTCTTTACTATATGGTATAAATGAATCGTGGAATCGGAGTAGAATTGATTTTAATGTCCCATTCTCTTTAAATACTCCCCATAATTCTTGGAAATCTGTGTCATAACCGAAAGCTTCAATATCTCCAATAATAAACAAGTTAATGGCTGCTTCTTCTTTTAGGTAAGCGAATACTTGTTCATGATCTTTCTTTGTTAATTTTCGCATCATAAAGAATCGACCTCTTTTTTTATTTTTCTAAATATTACAACTTAAGTTTTTTGAAATCAATATAAAATTTTATGTTTAGTTCACAAACTTTCGGAAAAACTAGGAAAGATATGACAAAGGAGGTTATGAACGGTGGATCATCCAATTCAAGGGTTAATGAAAGCAGCAATGGAAAATTTAAAAGAAATGGTTGATGTAAATACGATTGTTGGAGAGCCTGTTCAAACGGCTGACGGTGGTGTGGTGTTAACGGTTTCTAAAGTAGCGTTCGGTTTTGGAGCAGGAGGTTCTGATTTCCAAACGAATGATGGACAAAGAGCGAACGGTAACCCTGCATTTGGTGGCGGTAGCGCGGGTGGTGTTTCGATTACACCAGTAGCATTTCTTGTGGTGAATAAAGATGGAGTAAATATTCTTCATTTACAAAATGCGACACATTTAGCAGAAAAAATGATTGAATTAGCTCCACAAACAATTGATAAAATTCAATCGATGTTCCAAAAAGAAGAAAAGAAAGAGGGAAATCATCATCCTCAAAACCCTGATGAAATCCTTTAAAAACGCCTGCTTATGAGCAGGCGTTTTTTCTTGTAATCACTATGTAATAAAACACATGAAATTGTAAATAGTTTTTGAAGTTTTTTCTATGTTTCTAAAATTTTTCATGTTAAAATATGCTATAGAATTGAAACATATAAAACGAAGGTGGCTAGGTGCTTTGTCTGGAGGATCTGACCAAGTAAAGAATATGATATATATTAATGGTAATCGTCGAGGTCATTGTTTTATTACATCAGGAATTACGTTTAAAGAGTTTGCGAGTAACATCCCTTCACCGCTTCATCAAGTGTTGCTTTTGAAGCACAACTTTGAATGGACGGATTTTCATTATCATACTTTATTTGAATATGTTGAGGAAGAAAATATACATAAGTTAATTCAAGCAGAGATTGATGAATTTGATGAATTTTGTTGGGTAGATTTTGATGATGCAAGCGATTTAGATGAATTAGAGCCGAAAGAAATTGCAGAATTATTATATTTGGCTCACAAAAAAGAACCACTTGCAAGAACATTCTTTCCGTTACTGAAAAATAGATTTGTTTATTTTTCACATGATGACGGATGGTACAACAAAGTGTATTATCGTAGAATTGCCGATTTTGTAGGAATGTTAAGTAAAGTCATTCCGTATAAACTCGGTGCTTTCGGTAAGAAACGTTTTTCTTTCTTCCAAAAATCAAAAATTTTCCCAGCAATTTCAAAAGAATTGATTATGGGACTTATTCCACTAATGGAAGATGGTCTTTACATAGATCTAGCAGGGAAGATTGAGTCAAGAAGAGGTCTTGAAATTCCGGTATATGTAGTTGGTTCGTATGAAAGTACGGATGAGGTGCTAGATAATATCGATGAATTGAAAGAGGAAGCAACAGAAACAGGTTGGCTCATTTTTGATAAGAAAGAACAAGAGTGGCAATGGGTTGTTGACTAAGAAAACTTGGCGCATGAAGTCAAGTTTTCTTGTCATTTGAAAGGAGTACAAATGAAGAAATATTATACAATTGTGGGTATTGTAAGTATTATTCTCGTGGCAATATTACTTATAACTTGTCCGAAAGAATCAGATTTTAAAGTGTATGTAGAGGATAAGTATGCGTTGAATTGTAATGAGAGTAGTTTTGAATGCACGCAAAATGTAGATGGTAAAAAAGAAAAACTACAATTTGAAAGTACAGATGCACGAAATGGTGTATTCTTTATGACTGTAAAGCAAACATTTAAAACAGAAGCTGGTGTTTCAAAAGAATATAGCGGAGTAGGAATGTTTGGTACATTTCTTTTTGTTTCAGAGAAGACTTTCTAGTAATAGAAGGTCTTTTTTTTATGCTTATGTTCATATAGATGAAGTAAGACAACCATAGGAGGGATAGCGATGAAGAACACATGTATCGTTTGCGGTGGTGAGGAGTTTTTTTCCTCAACATTATATGCACGTACGAAACAAGATTGGGCATATGCACCAAACATGTATCGGTTTGAAAAAGTATTTATTGAGCATAGGGATGAAGAAAATTATCCAGTGTTTCAAGAAATTACAGCGAAACATTGTTGTGGATGCGGTCATATTATGTTGTATCATGAATGAACACACCAAGTATAACTTGGTGTGTTTTTTTAAAACGCTGACAAAGCAAGCGGATAAAGTAAAGTAAATAAAACAGAAAAACTACCAAAACCAATTGCTGTATATCCAAGTGTTCTTGCCCCGAAATTGACAGCTAATAGGCCAACTAAAATTGCTAGGGAGCCGAGCGTAACTGGATAAAAAGCAATGGAGAATAACGAAAGAAATAAAGCGACATAGCCTACCATTGCGCCGGTATTTGTACCTTCTATCTCATTTGCAATTTCTTTACGCTTATGTCTAATTGGAATGCCAGCTGGTGATATTTCAGCAGCATACTCTTCGTTTTTTTCACCACTTTTAAAATGATGATTTCTCTTTCTTCGCATGTACATCCCTCTCTTTCAATTGGGTGTACCTATAGTATCTTTCATAAAGAGAAGAACATGAGTATGAGTTAAACCCAAGTAAAGCAAAAATTGGAGAATACGTATTCCATCGTTAACATATCCATTTCCTATTGAAGATAAAGTGCGGGATTTTTTCCATCACGACTGATTATCAGCCAGCAACAATTGGATTTTTATAAGCAGTTCTCTTCCATTAACTGGTCCGCATCCATTGAATTCTGAGGTAGGTGTCTTACTGCAAGCGGGATAAAACAGGAATTTTGGAAAATGATGTAGAATGAAATGAATGATAATACGTGAAGGTAGGGGAATGTATGACAACATTTAATTGGCATGAATCAGCAGAGAAGAAATGGGATAGTAGTGCGGAGTTTTGGAATAAAAATAGTCAGGAAATGTGGGATAGCGGGAGTAGGAGCACAATTATTCCGTTTTTTGAACAATACGTAAAGAAAGAAGCACAAGTGCTCGATGTTGGTTGTGGTGATGGGTACGGTACATATAAATTAAGTAGCGCAGGCTATAAAGCAGTGGGAGTAGATTTATCGGAAGTGATGATTCAAAAAGGTAAGGAGCGCGGAGAAGGACCAAATTTATCTTTTATAAAAGGAGATTTTTCTGCATTACCATTTGAAAATGAGCAATTTGAATCAATTATGGCAATTAATTCTTTAGAATGGACGGAAGAGCCATTACGAGCGTTAAATGAAATAAAGCGTGTGTTAAAGAAAGATGGATATGCATGTATTGCAATTTTAGGACCGACAGCAAAGCCACGAGAGAACAGTTATCCTCGCTTGTATGGAAAAGACGTTGTTTGTAATACGATGATGCCTTGGGAATTTGAACAGTTAGCGAAAGAACAAGGTTTTAAAGTTATAGATGGCATCGGCGTATATAAGCGCGGAGTAAATGAGAAGATGTTAGGTCAACTACCTACAGAGTTACAACAATCGTTAACATTCTTATGGGTATTTATGTTAAAAAACGTATAAAGAAATGAAAGAATTTTTAGGAGGTAAATAAGTGCAGAAAATACAAAAAACTGATACAATATCATCAGAACCAATTAAAGGGGGACTAGGGTATATGACAACTACTACAACAGTGAAATCCGATATTGAAATCGCACAAGAAGCGAGTATGAAGAAGATTCAAGAAATTGCAGCTGATTTAAATATTTTAGAAGATGAATTAGAGCCATACGGGCATTATAAAGGTAAGTTATCTCTTGATATTTTTAAGCGCTTACAAGATGAGAAAGACGGTAAAGTTGTTTTAGTAACAGCAATTAACCCAACTCCAGCTGGAGAAGGTAAATCAACAGTAACAGTTGGTTTAGGTCAAGCTTTTAACAAAATTGGTAAGAAAACAGTAATTGCACTTCGTGAACCATCTCTTGGACCGACGATGGGATTAAAGGGTGGAGCAGCAGGTGGCGGTTTTTCACAAGTCGTACCAATGGAAGACATTAACCTTCACTTTACTGGAGATATCCATGCGATCACAACTGCCAATAACGCATTAGCAGCGTTTATTGATAATCATATCCAACAAGGAAACACACTTGGAATTGATACGCGTAAAATTGTTTGGAAACGCTGTGTTGACTTAAATGATCGTGCCCTTCGTAACGTAGTAATTGGTCTTGGTGGACCTGTACAAGGTGTACCACGTGAAGACGGTTTTGACATTACAGTCGCATCTGAAATTATGGCCGTATTCTGCCTTGCAACAGATATTCAAGACTTAAAAGCGCGTCTATCTCGCATCGTAGTTGCTTATAACTTTGCAAATCAACCTGTAACGGTTAAAGATTTAGGTGTAGAAGGTGCGTTAACGCTATTATTAAAAGACGCATTAAAACCAAACTTAGTACAAACATTAGAAAATACACCAGCTATTATTCATGGCGGACCATTTGCGAATATTGCTCACGGTTGTAACAGTGTTATCGCTACGACAATGGCAGCAAAATTAGGTGATTATGTTATTACAGAAGCTGGATTTGGTGCTGATTTAGGCGCTGAGAAGTTTTTAGATATTAAAGCTCGTGCAGCTGGCATTAAACCAGAAGCAGTTGTTATTGTTGCGACGATTCGTGCGCTTAAAATGCATGGTGGCGTAGCAAAAGATCAATTAAAAGAAGAAAATGTAGATGCATTAGCAAAAGGTATGGAAAACTTACAGAAGCATGTTGAAACAATTCAAAGCTTTGGTGTGCCTTTCGTAATTGCAATTAATAAATTCATTACAGATACAGATGCAGAAGTTACATACTTACAAGAGTGGTGTAATGAGCGTGGCTATGCAGTATCCTTAACAGAAGTTTGGGAGAAGGGTGGCCAAGGCGGAGTTGACCTTGCTGAAAAAGTACTAAAAGAAATCGAAAAAGGTGAAAACAACTACGCACCACTTTATGAATTAGAATTACCATTAGAAGAAAAAATTCGTACAATTGCTCAAAAAGTGTATGGCGCAAAAGATATTGAATTTGCTCCGAAAGCACGTAAGCAATTAGCTCAATATGAAGGAGAAGGTTGGAGTAACCTACCAGTTTGTATGGCGAAAACACAATACTCTCTTTCTGACGATGCAACAAAATTAGGTCGTCCATCTGACTTTATCGTTACAATTCGTGAGTTAAAACCATCTATCGGTGCAGGCTTTATCGTTGCGTTAACAGGTACAATGTTAACAATGCCAGGTCTTCCAAAACAACCAGCAGCACTTCAAATGGATGTAAATGAAGATGGAAAAGCAGTAGGTTTATTCTAAAAGGTTGTAATTCATCTCGTTTATCTGTAAACTATATATACATCAAGTGGCGCCTTTCCATCGAAAGGCGCCTGTTTTTTGGAGGAAATTATGTTTGATCCAACTGCTTTTGACAATTTAAAAGTAATCGTAGAAGGTGCTGTGTATGATTTTGATCTACATGGAGATATTCTTGTAACAGATCGAAAAGATATGATGGACCTTGCCTCATTAAGTCGTATATATCATATCTCATTTCAATTAACAGAACCGTTCGAACCATTAGTAGAAGCAACATTTTCATTATCTGTGGATGCAAAGAACTTGTCTGGTGAAATACTAGAAGTGCCTCAGTTTACACCAGGTTGTGAAATGAAGCTAGCATTTTCATTCCCGTTAGAACAACCAGAAGTAGGATGCGAAGAAATTGAAACTTTAATGCGTTCTATATGGGGAAAAGAAAGAATGATTATGCAGAAAGTTTCATACGAATATAATAAGCAAGCGATTTCATATCATAATAAGGTAGAGGTTCTATTTCAAAAAGCGATTACAGAAGACCATGTTGATGATTTAATAGCTGTTATTTCACACATGATAGAAACGGTGCGAACAATACAGCATTTTCTTCAAAAATAGAGATAAAGGAGAAAAACAAATGATAAAAGATATGCAACCATTTTTACAAGAAGCTTGGGAGAAGGCTGGTTTTAAAGAATTAACTGAAATTCAAAAACAAGCGATTCCAACTATTTTAGAAGGACAAGACGTTATAGCTGAATCTCCAACTGGAACAGGAAAAACATTAGCGTACTTATTACCCCTTTTACATAAAATTAATCCTGAAGTAAAACAGCCACAAGTTGTTATTTTAGCTCCAACGCGTGAACTTGTAATGCAAATTCATGAAGAGGTTCAAAAATTTACAGCAGGAACTGAAATTTCAGGTGCATCTTTAATTGGTGGTGCAGATATTAAGCGCCAAGTTGAAAAATTAAAGAAACACCCAAGAGTAATTGTCGGTTCACCAGGCCGTATTTTAGAATTAATTCGTATGAAAAAGCTAAAAATGCATGAAGTAAAAACAATTGTATTTGATGAGTTTGATCAAATTGTAAAGCAAAAAATGATGGGTGCAGTGCAAGATGTAATTAAATCAACGATGCGCGATCGTCAATTAGTATTCTTCTCGGCGACAATGACAAAAGCGGCAGAAGATGCGGCACGTGATTTAGCAGTTGAACCACAATTAGTACGTGTAACACGTGCAGAATCAAAAAGCTTAGTTGAGCATACGTATATCATTTGTGAGCGACGCGAAAAAAATGATTACGTAAGAAGAATTATGCATATGGGCGATGTAAAAGCAGTTGCTTTCTTAAACGATCCATTCCGTTTAGATGAAATTACTCAGAAATTGAAATTCCGTAAAATGAAAGCAGCGGCTCTTCATGCAGAAGCAAGTAAACAAGAGCGTGAAGCAACGATGCGTGCTTTCCGCGGTGGAAAATTAGAAATCCTACTTGCTACTGATATTGCAGCACGTGGAATCGATATTGACGATTTAACACATGTAATTCACTTAGAATTACCAGACACAGTAGACCAATACATTCACCGCTCAGGACGTACTGGACGTATGGGTAAAGAAGGAACTGTCGTATCTCTTGTAACTCCACAAGAAGAGCGCAAATTACTACAATTTGCGAAAAAACTAGGCATCGTATTTACGAAGCAAGAAATGTTCAAAGGAACATTTGTAGAATCGAAGCCACCAGCACCAAAGAAAAAGAAACCAGCATTTACTGGGAAGAAAAAGCCTAGATAAATGATGGAGAAGGCGTAACTATTTGTAGTTACGTCTTTTTTATTTGCAATTGAATAATACAAGGAGTTTTATTAATGATTATTGAAATGTATCTATTATCACTTTTTTAATCAACATATGTACAAGGAAGTAATATAAAAAAAGTCGAATATTAAACTGATGCGAAATGATAAAAAGAAGGTTCATATATGGATAGGAAATTAGGAATGTTTTTGAATACGAAACATATTGAAGTAAACGAAGGAATACAAAAAGCAAGGGAATGGGATTTAGAATATATTCAATTATATGCTATGAATAAAAACTTCAACTTAGCTAATATTCCAGTGGTAGAATGGACTGCTTTAAAGAAAAGCTTATCTTTTAATGGAATAAAGATTCCATCATTAGCAATTAGTTTTGGAGAAAATGGAATTACAGGAACAGAAGTTGACAGTGCAATAGATCAGATTAAATATATTACTGACAGAGGTTTGGAGCTGGGAGCAAAGATCATAACAGCTCATATTGGGAAAGTTCCAGATGATGAAAAAAGTGAGTGCTATGATAAAATGATACGGGTTTGTTATGAGATAGGAGAATTAGCATTCAAATTTGGGGGAGTCTTTGCTATTGAGACAGGATCTGAAAAAGCAATAGTATTAAAACGATTTTTAGAAAATGCAAACTCGAAAGGACTAGCTGTTAACTTTGACCCAGCAAATTTAATAAGTGATGTAAATGAAAATCCGTTAGAAGGTTTATTACTATTAAAAGATTATATAGTACAAACTCATATTAAAGATTGTAAAGAAGTGAAAAGTAATAGTTCAAGTAAGTATATAGAAGTAGCAGTAGGAAATGGTGAAGTGGATTTCGATATATTCTTCAAAGTATTAGATGAAATTGGATTCGACGGATATAACATGATTGAAAGAAACAATTATTTTGACGAACTGGATGGGATGAGTCAGTCGATAAATTTTGCAAAGAAGTACATACCAACTCAAAAGGAATAACGATACCAGCTGTAGAAAGCTACATAGAATGTAAAAAAACAATAGGAGGAATACAAATGATTCATAAAGTAGGACAAATTATGTTATATGTAAATAATCAAGATGAGGCAGTAAATTTTTGGACGGAAAAGGTAGGGTTTCATGTAGTTGCAGAGGAAGATAACAAGCAAGGAATGAGATGGATTGAAATTGCTCCAACTAACGGTGCTGAAACGAGCATTATATTACATAATAAAGAAGTTATTTCGAAAATGAGCCCAGAATTAAATCTTGGTACACCGTCCTTAATGTTCTTCTCAGAAAATCTGGATCAATTATATGCAGGTTTAAAAAATAAAAATGTTACTGTTGGAGAAATGGTAACTATGCCTTCTGGTAAAGTGTTTAACTTTGCTGATAGTGAAGGGAATTATTTTGCGGTTATGGAGAAGAACCAATAATAATATTGCTATGTGAAAATCCCCCTCAAATATATTGAGGGGGATTAAATCTTTGAAGTGGATTTTTCATGAGAGAGTTGTTTAATAAAAAATGCACCTTTTTCAATAGCGGTTTCAATGTAACCGACAATTTGATTAAACGTAAACACCTGTAAGTCTTCATGCAAATGTTGCTCAGGATACAACATATCTTCAAAAAGATACTTTCGAAAAGCTAAAACGTTTTCTTTAGAAACCTCTTCAATATCCACAATGTGAGCCTCTTGATTGAGAAGAGAGAAGAGCTGTTGTTCTTGATCGTAATGATGAAGCAACTTTGCATTTAACAGTTTAAAATCGTTATAGTACAGGGGTGCGATGGTTTCGTCATTCTCTATTCTATTTTTTAGCCATGGTAGAAAAAAGCCACTTAGCCAATTATCATCGGCAATGAGGTGGGTATAATAGCCTAAAATAAAGGGGGAATCTATATGTGCTTCGTATTTATGAAAGAATGAATCATAATCTATTCTTCTCGTATAGTTCTTCGTTGTACCAGCGTAAAAGTGTGAAGTACCTTTTTCTTCTGCTGAATGAACCGCATCAGGGGCTACCCCTCCAAGTAAGAAAGAAGTTTTATCTTGAATACATAGTTTCTCAGCAATACCGTTAGCGATAATAACATGCATAATTCGTGATCCCATGAATGCCACCTCTGTTTCAAGTATTCATTTCAGGAAGAAGACTGAACAGTTAGTATTACTTTCCCTGTACTTTTTCTACTTTCGACCCATTCATGTGCTTTCCCTGCATCTTGAAGGGGAAAAGATTTTGTAGCTTTCATTTGCAAACTTCCGTCACGCAAATAACGGAAAACTTCATTTGCCGTTTCTTGGAGTAGTTCAGGACGTTTTTTCCGTGTAGTGCCAAAGCTAAAGCCTAGTATAGAGCGGCAACTTGCGTGTAAATCTTTCGTTTTGAAATTGCCAATTTTACCGCTTGCATTACCGAAATGAACGAGGCGACCGTAATAAGCTAGGCAGTTTAAACTTCTTTCAGAGACAGTTCCAGAAATAGAGTCCAAAATTATATTCACTCCTTCTCCGTTTGTCAGCTCATTGACTTTCTCTACAAAATCTTCATCTTGATGACAAATAACATAATCAGCTCCAGCATCTAAAGCGATTTCTTTTTTCGTTTCACTTCCGACAGTACCGATAACTGTTCCAGCCCCTAATCGTTTTGCAAGTTGAATCGCGGTAGTACCAATTCCGCCAGCAGCTGCATGAATCAGCACGGATTCATTTTGTTGAAGCCTTGCAACATTCACGAGTAAATTATAGCTTGTGAAAGATACGATCGGACAAGCAGCTGCGGTTTGAAAGTCGACTTCATGGGGTAAAACGAAAGTGAGATTTTCATTTGAAACAACGTACTCTGCGTAAGATCCATTTTGAGGAAAAGCAATGACACGCTGTCCAGGTTGAATATTTTTCACATGAGAACCGACGCGTTCTACAATACCAGTTGCATCTATTCCTGGAATAAAAGGTAGTGCTTTATTTCCTTTTTTGCCATAACGTGATTTAATATCAGCGAAATTTACACTAGTAGCAACAACGCGAATTAAAACTTGATCTTCTGAAATAGCCGGTATATCCAAATCTGTATATTTCATCCCTTCAGGACCACCGAACGACGTTACAACGATAGCTTTCATCATATATCCTCCTAAATTTGACTATATAAATCATTTTAAATCTTTATCAGAAATTGGAAAATTATATAATAGTTATGCGTGGTTATAAGTGAAGCTTATGAACTCATCGGATCATAATATTAATTTATATAAAAAATTTTTTCGGAAAAATCGAACGAAATATGAATTACTTGCCAATATATAGTGTAAGACAAAGGAGGGCTGGAATATGAAGGCTGAAATAGATTACGCACATTTAATTCGATTAACTTTATCAGGAAATAAAGAAGCGTATAGCGAATTGTATGATGTAACGATTCAAGAAGTATATAAAACAGCACATTTTTTAATTGAAGATAAAACGGATGTAGATGATGTCGTTCAAGAAGTATACATACAGCTATATGAATCGCTTCGTAAATATGATAGCGAGAAGCCATTTCGCCCTTGGCTAATTGGGCTTGCGATTAAACAAATTCATTCTTATAGAAGAAAGAGGTGGATGCGACTACGAATTATGAAAAAAGCAGAAGAGCAAAGAAAGCCAGTGCAAATTGATTTTTCTAACGATGTTGTAAGTAAAATATCAAACCAAAAACTAATCGAACTCATTCATAAATTACCGTATAAATTGAAACAAGTTATTATCTTAAGATACTTATACGAATATTCACAAGAAGAAGTAGCACAAATATTACATATTCCAATTGGTACAGTGAAGTCTAGAATTCATGCGGCATTAAAGAAACTACGTCAAAAAGAGCAAGTAGAAGAAATCTTTTTAGGAGAGGTAGGGAATGTGAAATGAGTTTAGATTGTAGAGTTAGAGAATCTATACGAGAAGAAGCGAAGGGGATTGTTGCCCCGCCGGAGTTAAAAGAAAAAGTAATTGTTCAAATCAAAATGAATCGCGGGGGAAATAAGGTGAAGAAACGTTTTATCGCCGGAGTGCTTGCAGCAGCATTTTTAATCCCTACGACCGGTTTTGCATATCAATCTATTATGGCGGATGGTATATACGGATCTTTTGAGAATTTAAAAAAACACGCCGGAGCGATGACGTTAGCAGCGTATATGCGTTTTAATGCAAAGTTATCAGAAGCGAAAGATGAAATGGGCACGAAGGAATATGAGGAGTTTACAAAAGAACTAAAAAAATTAACAAATGCAAAGCTTGCGTACGGAGATTCGAATGGTAATATAGATTATGATGGATTATCACCAGCAAAAAGAGAAGAAATGAAAAAGGTAAGTATGGGCCTTCAACCATACTTTGATAAATTAAATGGTCATAAATCTAGTAAAGAAGTATTAACGCAAGAAGAGTTTGATCGCTATATGGAAGCTTTAATGACACATGAAATAGTACGAGTGAAGACAAAATCAACTGGTGCAATAAAAATAGAAGAAGTACCTGAGGCGTACAAAGAAAGATTTATTAAAGCGGAGCAGTTTATGGAGTATGTAGATGAAAAGGTGAGATAAGTAAAAAAGCTCAAAGCTTTAGTTTTGAGCTTTCTTTATTAAAAGAAAATAGAGCATTCAATTATATTTTTTCATCGTTGCATTGTCCTTTTGTATAAAACAATCTAAAAGGGAATAACCAGCTATTAAACTAATAATCGTAACAAAAGTTGTATTTATTAGAATAATATTAACTAAATAAGGTAGGTATTCGGCAAGTGGTGAAAAGAGTAGTGCTGGGGAAAAGGAAATGAATAGTGTAGGCACTGTAATAGCAATAAATTTATCCGGTTGAAAGCTCCAGTTTTGTTTACTCGTTTCGCGATTAATAGATTGAAGGAATCGTAATAAAATGCCAACTATAAGAGGGAAGAGTGTAAAGTAGAATAATCTTGGATAAACGTTAAAGTTCACTTGTGCATCTGTATCTAAATAAAATTGAATTTTTACTCCTACAAATAATAATAAGACGATAAATAATGTGAAGCAGAGGTATAGCATCACTTTTTGCATTATATTCCACCATCCTTTACTCAAAATATATTCAAAAAAAGAAGAGATATACAATAACTACTGTTGTATATCTCTTCTTTTACTGTTAGTTAATAGTGGAGTTTGCTTTTTCTTGCTTCGTGAAATAATCAATAATGCCCATTGCGCTAATTTCTATATCTAGATGTAAAATATTATAAACGGAATGATCTGATGGAACGTTTAACTTTGTAAGATGAGAAGAGATTTTATCCATTAACAAAGTTTGTAAAGCTTTAGTTGCTTCATCGAAATCATTATACTTTTCAAAGACTTCCTTACCAGTATGAACGAAAATAGGTAGCCAATATTCCAGTTGATTATATACTTCTGTAACATGAGAGGATGCGCCGTAATGACCGAAATAAATAGTATCTACATTCATACTTTGAATGTGATTTTTAGAAATAATCATCGCATCTGGTTGGAATTGTGAAGGGGACGTTGATGGTAGATATAACTCTACATCAACGTCTGCGAGTTCTCTATAATAAATTCCAATTGTATCGCCAGTAAAAATCCCGTTTGTTAATGAATCATGAATGCTAATATGGTGCTTCGCATGTCCTGGTGTATCATAAAATGTAAGGGTGCGGTCTTTTGCAATTTTTAACGTATCACCATGTTGTACAATATGAACACGTTCTTCTTCAATTGGAAGAATTGGATCAAAGAGTTTATCGAAATCTTCTTTGTAGACAGCTTTTGCACCTAAAATAAGTTTTGTTGGATCAATCATATGACGAGCACCACGAGAATGCACATATAACGTAGCATTTGGGCACTTTTCCATCATTAAACCAGCTGCGCCAGCGTGATCTAAATGCACATGTGTAACGATAATGTTTTTAACATCGTTTAAATCAATATGTAATTGTTGTAAGCCGTCTAAAATATACGGAAGAGAAGGGGCTGCACAAGTTTCAATTAAAGTAATATCGTCACCTAATAAAACGTACGTACCTGTTCGTTCATTATGCTGTAAATCGAAATCATCAATAAGATATAGGTGAGAAGATAATTGCTCTACTTTTTTCATAGTTACCACTCCTTATATACTGCATGTTTTTATTATACGCTAAAATAGAAAAAAGGCAGAAAACGAAGCTCGTCTTCTGCCTTTTTGTAATATTATTATTTCGTTTGTTGTTTATTAATAGACATAATGAACAGTCCAACAATCCCGCCTACTAATGGAAGCATAATCTCTCCTGCTAAATTAAAGTAGGAGCTTAAGAATAAACCATTTACATCGATTACCCAGCCAGTAACATACAATAACATCATATATAGTACGAAATAAAACTCGCGATTTGAAATCGTTTCATGTTGTGCAGTTTTCATAATGAACACCATCCTTTTCTTTTATAATGGAATATAAACTGTCACATTTTGTTCACATTTCAATTGTAAAACTTTCCATCATAAAAGTCTAGTAGTTTGTGTCGAATTTTCGAACAGAAATAAAGCGCTATCATTACAACTTATAAGTACGTAATAAGAGCTGTATATTCACGAATGTAGTATAGTATAAACATAGAATGATAGTGAAGAGAGGGGCAAAGACAATGACAGTTTATGATTTTTCAGCTAAAACAATTACAGGTGAAGAAAAATCGTTAAAAGATTACAAAGGAAAAGCACTTCTTATTGTCAATGTAGCTAGCAAATGTGGTTTCACACCACAATATAAAGGATTACAAGAGGTATATGATAAATATAAAGACCAAGGACTCGAAATACTCGGATTTCCTTGTAACCAATTCGGGGGACAAGAACCAGGTACAGAAGCGGACATTACTAGTTTTTGTGAATTAAACTACGGTGTAAACTTCCCGATGTTTGCAAAGGTTGATGTGAAAGGTGATAAGGCTCACCCTCTATATACATACATGACAGAACAAGCACCAGGTTTACTTGGTATGAAAGCAGTGAAATGGAATTTTACGAAGTTTTTAATCGGAAAAGACGGGAAAGTAGTAGGGCGTTTTGCTCCGCAGACGAAGCCGGTAGATTTAGAGGTTGAGATTGAGAAGGTGCTTGGGGAATAAGTAGGAGTTTCACTTTATTAAAAAACGTCTCAAAGAACAATGTAGTTCTTTGAGACGTTTTCTTTAAACTCAAATTTTCAAGATTAAATAACTGTATCAAAGCCATCTGATTTAGGTGGAGAAGCTGCTTTTTTCATAAGCACTTCCCATAAGTGTACGGATTTCTTCCATTCTACCGTAGCCTGCCCCTGTTGATACATAGCGTTCTCATAACTGGCAGTAAGTTGTTGCATATCGGCCGAGTTGTAAAGTGTATCGATATGGAGAGCGTATTCTCGGAATGTTTGACTTTCACCCCGTGGTATGCCAATTCTCGCAAATTGTTTTAAAAGTGCACCGTAAGCTTTTTGATAAACAGCATCCTCTTTTCGGTATTTATAGAAATGAATAATAAGAAATGTCATCCATTTCATTCTAGTGGTGAAGAGAATGTATCCTATAATACTAATTAGTATCGTAGAGAGGAATACGTACCACCAAGAAAAACTAGTTTTAGAATTTGTGACCTTTTTAGTAGAAGCTTCTTCTGTATTTTCAATTAAACTTTTAAGTTTTGCTTCATTATTTCGTTGTTGTATTTGCTCGATATTAGAATTATTTGCTTCGCTATTTTGTGAAATAGGAGCAGGCGTATTATTTATAAAATTATAGGGATTAGTAAATCCTTTTGTCGGTTCGAATGGAATCCATCCGTATTCTGGGAAATATACTTCGACCCAAGAGTGTGCGTTATCGTTCGTGATTGTATAAACATCCTCACCTTCTGCAGAGGCAAGTGTATTGTCAAGAGTTCCTTCTGTATAGCCTTTCACCCAGCGAGCTGGAATCCCGGCAGAACGAAGTAGTACAATCATAGAAGTCGAAAAATTATTACAGTAGCCGCTTTTTGTATCGAAAAGGAATTGATCTACATAATCTTGGCTTTTGGCAGGGAATGAGACATTCGTTGATTCGTATGTAAAAGAGTTGTCTGTGAAGTAATTTTCAATAGCTAATACTTTATCATATCGGTTGTCTTTATCATTTGTAAGATTGATAGCCAAGTCTTTTACGCGCTGTGGTAATGACTCGGGAAGTTGTGTGTACTTTGTCATAAAATAAGGATTTGTTTCTTGACCTTCATTTGTTTTTACAGCTTTCAAGTTTTTTATGGAAAACTCAGGGATCTCATATGTTACTTTATACGAATGTAAAGTAGTAGAAGAGTCGCCATTCATTGTATAAATTTTTTCTGAAAACGGGTCAACACTGTATGATACATCAGAAGAAGCTTCAACTGTTACTAATCCTGCTGGATAGGTAAGGTGAGGGTAACTTTTTTGCATGGTAATTGTTGCCTCTGTAGTTTTCGTTTTTGTATTTTGTTCGTACCAGCTTACGACGTCGTTTTTATTTTTAAAAGAAACCTTTTTCGGATTTTCAGAAACATCCCAGCCTTTTCCGGTATAAAAATCTTTCGTTTCGACTCTCCAATATTGTTTGTTTTGCGTTCGTGCTGTGAAAACAATTGTAGGATCCGCCTTAAAAGGACCACCTAATCGTGAGTCATCTAAACCATACCCAATTGTAGAAACTTTTTTTTCTTTACTTGCTTCAGATGTGTTGAATTTTAAAAAATCCATTGGGTTTGGCCATTGAGGGCCAAATTTTGGAGCAAAGTATGCGATGGTTGCTAATAATACAATAAATATTGTAAGTGGTCTAAGTAATTTTGAGATTTCCCGAGCATAATTTTGTAAGTGTTCACGTTCTTTTATTCGTTCTACTTGAAGAAGACTAAGCATAAAAAAGCCGATGACAACAGTACGAATAATAGCGTAGTTTGCATTGTATAAATGTAAGTTATGAAAAGTTGCGATATAAATAATAGTCAATACAAGAAATAGAAACCCACGTTTTTTATGAATAATCCAAAATGAAGTAAAAGAACTCAAAAACCAAAATGAGAGAAAAAATAAAACCGTCGGAAAAACTGGAGAAATATCTAGTAAATTCCCTTGGAAAAACAGGGAGGAATTTCGAAACATATCAGAAAAGAATGCTGTTAGCCAAGATGGATTTATAAAAGCATTTTTATAATATAGGGAATGAATGATAAATAGGACTGTGACAATTTTTATTGGAATCTGCCACCTCGTTTGAAAAAAAGAGAGAGCGAAGCAAATTCCTATAAATGTTACGAAAATATCTAATCTACCTACATTTGTAATACCTATAAGAGGTCTTAGCCATTCTAGTAAAAGCAGAAATACACATGCATGCATAAAGAATCTGTTCGTATCCCACTTGTATTTTGTTTGTAATGTTATCATTTGCTCACCTCAAAAAACACGTTTGTATACCGGTTTTCATAAACCGTGTTTACAAATATTTGTCGTTTTTTTAGAGTTTCTATTATACTGATTTCTCGGTGTGAAAGTTGATTCGCTTTTTCTTTCACGACAAAAACCATACATTTTCTATTTCTTATAGCAGCACAATCAGCCGCCTTTTGAATATCGGGAGAAAGATTACTGGTCACGAGTATAACCGTGACGGGCTCATAAATTTTTCTTAGTTCCATGTCTACACTCTGGGAGAGCGGGAATACACTGTCTGCTTGCACTTTTGCTAAATGACAAAGGATTTGTTGTAACTGCGTATCTCCATTGTCTAAAGGGAAAATAGTTTGTTCTTTTCCGATAGACACGAATGATGCTGGTGAATTTTGTTTCAAGACAGTCCTTACGATAGAGGCAGTAAATGTGACGACTGATTCGAATAGAGGAGACTCGGTTCTGTCTATGAATATCATGACATTATGGCTGCGCTGTTGTTCAAACTCTTTTGTCATAATAGTGTTTGTTCGTGCAGTTGCTTTCCAATCAATCCATGAAAAGCGATCACCAGGTTTATAGTCTCTGACACCGACAGAGATTGTAGAGTCTTTTGCTGAATTTATATTTGCTGAAAGCGCTCCTTGTTCGAAATGATTTTCCAATTGTCGATATGCTATATCTACATACTGGGGATAGACTAAAAATGTATCTGGAACTGAAAAAGTTACTTCTTTCTCTATCATGCCGAATAAATCGCCAGTTTTTACACGAACGCTTGAAAAAGTGTGCTCGCCTCTAGAGATTGTGTCAATAACATATTGAAACGAAATATTTCGTTTCAATCCTGGGAAGAGTACTACCTTATTCATCTTTGTTTGTTTACAACTTATAAATTGTGGTGGCAGTTCATCTTCTATAACTAAATAAAGTAAGGGAAAAGGAAATTTTCTTTTTATTGTAATCGTGCTTATAAATTGTTCTCCTACTACATATCCATTTTGGTTTGTTATTCGTCTTACTTCAGCGTCCCATAAAGCGTAAAAGGGGAGTAGTAGTGAATAAAGAGCAATGGGAATTGTGCTGTAAAACAAAAAACAACTTACAAACCCTCCTTGAAACATAGCGTACACAAATGTTAAGACTAGACATAAAGGGAGTAGCAATAACTTCGTAACGTGATATAGCGCTCGCAGTATTCGTTTCATCAAGGGTTCATCGTCCTTTGAGTCGGCACAGTAGTTCGTGCAACGATTTTTGCGATAACTTGTTCTCCAGTTATTCCTTCAAATTTTGCTTCCATTTTTAAAATGAGTCTATGTGCTAAAACGTAAGGAGCTAAAAATTTAACATCGTCTGGAATAACATAATTTCTGCCATGGATAAATGCATAAGCTTGTGAAGCTTTCATTAAAGCAATTGAGCCACGTGGACTTGCACCTAGCTGTATAGAACTGTACGTACGAGTCTGATTAACAAGTTTTACAATGTAATGCTTAATTGCTTTGTCCATACTTACTACCCGTACGCTTTGTTGTAAATAAATTAATTCTTCTATTGTAGTAATGGTCTGTAATTGAGAGAGTGGATTTGTTTTTTCCATCCGGTTTAAAATTTCAAATTCTTCTTCTGGTGTAGGATATCCCATTTTTAGTTTCAATAAGAAACGATCGAGCTGAGCTTCTGGTAGAGAATATGTTCCTTCATGTTCGACCGGATTTTGTGTAGCCATGACAAAGAACGGCTTTGGTAAAGGCCTTGTAATGCCATCGATTGTAATATTGCCTTCTTCCATACATTCAAGTAAAGCAGATTGTGTCTTTGGAGATGTACGATTAATTTCATCAGCAAGTACAAAATTCCCCATAATTGGTCCAGGCTTGAACTCAAATTGGAGCTCTTTCGGATTATAAATAGAAACTCCTGTTACATCTGACGGCAATAAATCAGGTGTAAATTGAATTCGCTTATAATCAGCATCAATGGATTTAGAAAGAGCACGTACTAGCATTGTTTTCCCGACACCAGGAACATCTTCTAATAGCACATGACCGTCAGCTAAGAGAGCTGTCAAAGCTAAGATCGTTTCTTTTCGTTTTCCGACCATTATTTTTTCAATATTATTGATTATTTTTTCTACAGTGGGATGTAATGAATCAAGCTGGGGCATCGTAATCCTCCTAATGTTATTATCGTTTTCTAATCTATTTAGTGGACATATTTCTAATTCTATTTGTAGATAGTAAAACTTTTACCTTAAATTCTGAGAATATTCAGATTATTTATTTCGATTACATCTAGTATAATTGTTTCCGTAACTAAGGGCAATACAGTAAATAATGATTTGTAGTTTTATGTAAAATCAGACTCGATATAAAATAATAACATTTGGAAAAAATTTTTTACATACAATTTATACTCTTTTCCTTATGGCAGTTTTGAAATAATATCAAAACTCTTTTTCTTTTGCAAAATAGTCGATACCTCAAAATACCATTCTCCTAATAATTAAGATTAACCATAATCTTCACAACGGAACACAAGATTTTCTCACAAACTTATTTTCTACTGAATTTTTGACAATCTCTTGAACTGTGCGAAATGTCACATCTGTATTTTACAACCTCTCTTATAGTAAGGGTATGTAAGAGAGACGTATTAAAGGAGTGAACAGTATGAAGAAAAAAACTTCAGCACTAATGAGACGTTTAAAATATTTTTCACCAATAGATCGTTATAACGATAATCATACACAAGAAACATATGAAGATCGCGAATGGGAAAATGTGTACAGAAAGCGTTGGCAGCATGATAAAGTAATTCGTTCTACACACGGCGTGAACTGTACTGGTTCATGTAGCTGGAATATATATGTGAAAGATGGAATTGTGACGTGGGAAGGGCAGGAGCTTAACTATCCAACGACAGGTCCTGATATGCCAGATTTTGAACCG
Organism: Bacillus sp. AF62; assembly: GCF_050312695.1. Lineage (NCBI taxonomy): Bacteria > Bacillati > Bacillota > Bacilli > Caryophanales > Bacillaceae > Bacillus > Bacillus sp. AF62. The sequence goes on from NZ_JBNPJZ010000050.1 coordinate 22,088, forward strand.
CGAGGATGCCCACGTGGAGCAAGTTTTTCTTGGTACATTTATAGTCCACTTCGTGTGAAATATCCGTATGTACGTGGTGTTCTTTGGAGTATGTGGCAAGAGGAACTACAAAATAACGAGTCACCACTAGATGCTTGGAAAAGTATTGTGGAAAACCCTGAAAAAGCACGTAAGTATAAGCAGGCGCGTGGTAAAGGTGGATTTATTCGTGCGAATTGGGATGAAGTATTACAACTCGTTTCAGCTTCTCTACTTTATACAGTAATTAAATACGGGCCAGATCGAAATGTTGGCTTTTCACCAATTCCAGCTATGTCGATGTTAAGTCATGCTGCTGGTAGTCGTTTTATGCAACTTATGGGTGGGCCGATGCTTAGTTTCTATGATTGGTACGCAGATTTACCACCAGCTTCTCCGCAAATTTGGGGCGATCAAACAGATGTACCAGAAAGTAGTGACTGGTATAACTCTGGTTACATTATGACATGGGGTTCAAATGTACCGATGACGAGAACACCCGATGCTCACTTTTTAGCAGAGGTTCGATATAAAGGAACGAAAGTCGTTTCTGTCAGTCCTGACTTCGCTGAATCTACAAAGTTTGCGGATGATTGGATTAGTGTGAAACAAGGTACAGATGGTGCACTTGCGATGGCAATGGGGCATGTGATCTTACAAGAATTTTACGTAGATAATCAAGTGGAATATTTCACAAAGTATGCGAAGCAATATACTGATTTTCCTTTCTTTGTCACATTGAAACAAAAAGGAGATCAATTCGTTGCTGATCGTTTCTTAAACGCTGCTGATATTGGACGCGAAACGAAGTTAGGAGAATGGAAACCTGTTCTTTGGAACGAGAACACGAATGATTTTGCAACACCTCAAGGCACAATGGGCTCACGTTGGGATAACGAAAAGAAATGGAACTTGCGTTTAGAAGATGAAGAAACAGGTGAAAAGATTGATCCACGTCTTTCTTTATTTGGAATGGAAGAAACGATTGGAACGGTACAAATTCCGTACTTCTCTGATGATGGAAACAAAGTATTAGAACGTACAATTCCAGTGAAAAAGGTTATGACAGAAGAAGGCGAAGTGTTCGTTACAACTGTATACGACTTAACGTTAGCAAATTACGGGGTGAACCGAGGGTTTGGCGGACAAGAGCCGAAAGACTTCAATGATGATGTACCGTTTACACCTGCATGGCAAGAGAAAATGACAGGAGTGAAACGAGAACTAATTATTCAAATCGCTCGTGAGTTCGCACAAAATGCCGCTGATACAAATGGTCGCTCGATGATTATTGTTGGAGCTGGTATTAACCATTGGTTTAATTCTGATACGATTTATCGCGCAGTTTTAAATCTTGTTCTTCTAGTTGGGGCACAAGGAGTAAACGGCGGGGGATGGGCGCATTATGTTGGTCAAGAAAAGTTACGACCTGCAGAAGGATGGCAAACAATCGCGATGGCAAAAGATTGGCAAGGGCCACCAAAATTACAAAATGGTACGTCTTTCTTCTATTTCGTAACAGATCAATGGCGCTATGAAGATACACCTGTTGGACATTTAGCATCACCAATTGAAGGTAACTCACGTTATCAACATCACGGTGATTACAATGTATTAGCAGCACGACTCGGCTGGTTACCTTCTTATCCAACATTCGAGAAAAATGGAATTGAATTATATAAAGAAGCTGTTGCTGCTGGTGCAACAACGCAAGAAGAAATCGGAAAATATGTTGCACAAAAATTAAAAGAAAAAGAACTGAAATTTGCGATTGAAGATCCTGATAATAAAAACAACTTCCCGCGCAACTTATTCGTTTGGCGTGCGAATTTAATTTCAAGTTCTGGTAAAGGGCATGAATATTTCTTAAAACATTTATTAGGTACAACAAACGGATTAATGAATGACGATAGTGATTCATTACGACCAGAAGAAATTAAGTGGCATGAAGAAGCACCAGAAGGGAAGCTTGATTTACTCATTAATTTAGATTTCCGTATGGCTGGAACAGCGCTGTATTCTGATATCGTCTTACCTGCTTCAACTTGGTACGAAAAACATGATTTAAGTAGTACAGATATGCATCCATTTGTGCATCCATTTAATCCAGCAATCGGTTCACCGTGGGAAGCACGCTCTGACTGGGATATTTTCACTTCACTTTCTAAAGCTGTGTCAGATTTAGCGAAGAAAATAGATCTTGAACCAATGAAAGAAGTTGTTGCAACACCACTTCTTCATGATACACCGCAAGAATTAGCGCAACCACTTGGCAAGATTAAAGATTGGAGTAAAGGTGAATGTGAACCAATCCCGGGTAAAACGATGCCACAAATTCATGTTGTTGAAAGGGATTATAAAACGATTTATGACAAAATGACAGCACTTGGACCAAATGCCGGAAAACAACCGATTGGTACGAAAGGGATCTCTTGGTCAGCTGAAAAAGAGTATGAGCAATTAAAGAGCAAATTAGGAGTTGTTCGAACGGATACTATTGCGAAAGGTTGCCCAGACATAAAAGAAGCAATCAATGCTGCTGAAGCGGTATTAACGCTTTCTTCTACAACAAACGGTCATATGGCAGTAAAAGCATGGGAAGCACTTGAAAAACAAACAGATCTAAAATTACGTGATTTAGCAGAAGAACGTGAAGAAGAATGCTTTACATTCGAACAAATTACAGCACAACCGAAAACAGTAATTACTTCTCCGGCCTTTACAGGTTCAGAAAAAGGTGGACGACGTTACTCACCGTTTACAACAAATGTGGAACGTCTTATTCCTTGGAGAACGATAACTGGTCGACAATCTTTCTACTTAGACCATGACATGATGAAAGAATTTGGTGAAACGATGGCAACATTTAAACCAATTCTGCAACATAAACCGTTCCGTAAGTCACGCCCTGAAGTAGAAGGGAAAGAGATTACACTAAACTATTTAACACCGCATAATAAGTGGTCGATTCATAGTATGTATTTCGATTCATTACCGATGTTAACGCTGTTTAGAGGTGGTCCAACTGTTTGGATGAATAAAGAGGACGCTGCAGAAGCTGGCGTTGCTGATAATGATTGGATCGAGTGCTTTAACCGTAACGGTGTTGTCGTAGCGCGTGCTGTTGTAACGCACCGTATACCGAGGGGAATGGCATTTATGCACCATGCGCAAGATCGCCACATTAACGTGCCTGGTACGAAATTAACAAGCACCCGTAGGGGAACGCATAATAGTCCAACCCGTATCCATGTTAAACCAACACATATGATTGGTGGATATGGCCAATTAAGCTATGGATTTAACTATTATGGTCCGACTGGGAACCAGCGTGATTTAAATGTTGTAATCCGTAAACTGAAGGAGGTAGATTGGCTTGAAGATTAAAGCGCAAGTCGGAATGGTAATGAACCTAGATAAATGCATCGGCTGTCATACTTGTAGCGTAACGTGCAAAAACACCTGGACAAATCGTCCAGGTGCGGAATATATGTACTTCAATAACGTAGAAACGAAGCCCGGAATTGGTTATCCGAAACAATGGGAAGATCAGGAGAAATATAAAGGCGGCTGGGAATTGAAAAATGGTGAAATTCAGCTGAAATCTGGTTCGAAAATGAAACGTCTTATGAACATTTTCCACAATCCAGATCAACCAACAATTGATGATTACTTTGAACCTTGGAATTATGATTATGAAACATTAACAAATAGCCCGCAGCGTAAGCATCAACCAGTTGCTCGTCCGAAATCAGCAATTACAGGCGAATTTATCGACAAAATTGAATGGGGTCCGAACTGGGAAGATGATTTAGCTGGTGGACATATAACAGGATTACAAGATCCGAACGTAAAGAAAATGGAAGAAGAAATTAAAACAGATTTTGAAAACGTCTTTATGATGTATTTACCACGCATATGTGAACATTGTATGAATCCGTCTTGCGTATCATCTTGTCCATCTGGTGCGATGTATAAACGTGAAGAAGACGGCATTGTTCTTGTAGATCAAAATGCATGTCGTGCTTGGAGGTTCTGCGTATCATCTTGTCCATATAAAAAAGTGTATTTTAACTGGCAAACGAATAAAGCTGAAAAATGTACAATGTGTTTCCCACGTATTGAGGCTGGTATGCCAACAATTTGTTCAGAAACATGTGTGGGACGTATCAGGTATATTGGGGTAATGCTATATGACGCTGATAAAGTAAAAGAAGCAGCTTCTGTTGAAGACGAAAAAGATTTATATGAATCTCAGCTTACTGTTTTCCTAGATCCAAATGATCCAGAAATAGCAGCTGAAGCGAAAAAACAAGGCATTCCTGAAGAATGGATTAAAGCAGCACAACAGTCACCGATCTATAAAATGATTATCGATTGGAAAGTTGCTCTGCCTCTTCATCCAGAGTATCGTACAATGCCGATGGTTTGGTATATTCCGCCGCTTAGCCCAATTATGAATATGGTGGAAGGGAAAGGCAGTAACTGGCAAGCAGAAGAGATTTTCCCTGCTATCGATAATATGCGTATTCCAATTCAATATTTAGCGAATTTACTCACTGCAGGAGATGAATCACACATTCGTCTTACATTGAAGAAAATGGCTGTTATGCGAACGCATATGAGAGCGCTGCAAATTAATAAAGAGCCAAATGAAGCTGTATTAAAAGAACTTGGTTTAACAAAACAGGATGTAGAAGATATGTATCGTCTTCTTGCTATTGCGAAATATAAAGATCGTTTTGTTATCCCGACGTCTCACCGAGAACAAGTTGCAGATTTATATAGTGAACAAGGAAGCTGTGGTTTATCATTCGCAGGTGGCCCAGGCTCTTGTATGACAATTTCTTAAATAAAGGGGGCAGCAAATTATGAAACAAAGTTTACGAACTGCTTTTTCTTGTTCTTCATTCCTTCTCTCCTACCCGGAACTCGGGTGGAGGGAAGCTTTAACTGAATTACTAGAAGAGATGGAAGCGATTGAACAGGACGATGTTAAAGCTTCACTTACAACATTTATAAAACAAGCGCTACATAAAACGAACGATAAACTTATTGATGGTTACGTATATACATTTGATTTTGGTAAAAAGACGAATATGTATTTAACGTATATGAACACTGGTGAACAAAGAGAAAGAGGGATTGAATTACTAGAGTTAAAGCAGCATTATAAAAAATCGGGTTTTGAAGTAACAGATAAAGAACTACCTGATTATTTACCGCTATTACTCGAGTTTTTTGCAAATGCAAATGAGCAAGACAGTGAACCAATTATGAGTAAATACAAGGAGAATATACAAGCATTACACGTTCAGTTAAAAGAAGCAGGTAGTATGTATGAACCAATTCTTGCGGCTGTTCTACTCGCTATCGAAGCATGGGATGTACAGACAAATTAGAAAGGAGAGTTGTTAAAATGATGAATCAATTTCTATGGGTATTGTTTCCCTATATCATTTTTGTAATCTTTATCGGTGGACATATTTTTAGATACAACTATGATCAATTTGGATGGACATCAAAATCTAGTGAACTATTAGAAAAGAAAATGCTCCGAATCGGAAGTCTATTATTCCACTTTGGGATTATGTTCGTAATTGGCGGTCATGTTATGGGGATATTAATTCCAGAAGCTGTATACCGTTCGATAGGTATTTCTGAGCATACGTATCACATAATGGCAATTAGTTTCGGGCTTCCGGCAGGTGTTGCTTCTATCATCGGTTTAATTATATTAACGTACCGCCGCGTAACTGTAAAACGTATCATTGCAACGAGCACAAAGGGAGATTATATTGCGCTTATTTTATTACTTATCGTAATGTTAGCAGGACTTTCTTCAACATTTTTAAATATCGATTCAAAAGGATTTGATTATCGTACAACAATTGGCCCTTGGTTCCGAAGTCTCTTTATTTTCCAACCGAAAGTTGAATATATGACGGAAGTACCAGTATGGTTTAAAATTCATATTCTTGCAGGGATGGGTTTATTCGCAGTGTGGCCATTTACAAGACTAGTACATGTATTTAGTGCCCCAATTAAATATGTAAGCCGTAGTTATGTAATTTACAGAAGACGTATTCCTAATGAGTTGAAAAAATAATACTGCTGTAAACGGATAGGAGTTAGCAGCTAAAACGAAACGAGGTCTCATATGGCAGGCCTCGTTTTTGTTTACATAGGAAATAATCGTTAATAAGTAGTTTAAATTGAAAAAAGATTAGCATCTAAATAAGATGCTAATCAATGCTACAAACAGAAGCAGAGCAATCTTCACAAGCAATTTCACATTTTAAAAATTGTAAATCGTGGATTGTAATCTTTCCTTTATGAATCGAAATTGTACCTTGCTTTTTTAATTCATTTAACATTCGATTTACACTTTCACGTGAAGTTGCACAGAAATTAGCAAGTTCTTGATTTGTTAATGGTAAATCGATGAGAATCCCATTTTCTTTTAATACACCGTAACTATTTGTCATTCGTATAAGAGTAGAGTACAGGGCACCTTTTTTGCCGTGTAATACTAAATCTCGGAACTTCGTTTGCATTCTTCTTAAATGTTCACTAATCCATTTCATAAATTCAAATACAAGTGCTGGTTTTTGGAGTAATGCTTTTTCTAACGCTTCACGCTTTATAACTCCTACTTCAACATCTTCAAGGCATTTTGAATTTAATAAGTATTTCGCATTGTCCGTGAATAATGTTAGTTCTCCAATAATGTCATATTCCGAACAAATTCGAAGTGTCAATTCTTGTCCGTCAGCACTTAATTTACTAATTTGTACTTTTCCTGAGTGGATGATATAGAGCTCTGTTGCCTCCATACCTTCTTGAAAAATAAAACTACCTTTTTTAATTTGCATTTTATATTCAACAGATGCAAGTAATTCTTTTAAATCTTGAGATAATGTCATACTGTTTGCCACAGTGATCACCTTTCTTCTTATAAGCAATACATTTCCTATTTTGAGTGTAAGTATGATGAAAATGCAAGAGCTATTTTAAAAATAAATTGAAATTTCAATGACCGTAAGGGGAAGAAATCTTCAGTTTTTAGTTTGAAAAATTCAATAGACAAAGTGGATGAGATTAAAGATGTGAACAAAATTCGAACGGATTTGTGAAGAATTTTTGAATGGGGAAAGTAATGTGAGAAAAGTCACATTGAATATGTAGCTTCTTTTTTATAATGAAGGCAAATAAAAAAATTGAAAGCTTACTAAGGATTGCAGCAGAAAAGAAGGGATATAGATGCATGAGAACATGAAAGATTCTTTAGAACGGCCACTTCAAGATTTACGTATTTCAGTTATTGATCGTTGTAATTTTAGGTGTACATACTGTATGCCTGCTGAAGTGTTCGGACCTGATTACGCTTTTTTAAAGGAAGAGCTTTTATTAACGTTCGATGAAATAGAAAGATTAGCGAGATTATTTATAAGTATGGGAGTCAATAAAATTAGGCTTATTGGCGGTGAACCTTTATTGCGTAAAGACTTACCGACGTTAATTGCAAGACTTGCAAAGCTAGAAGGCTTAAAAGATATTGGACTCACAACAAACGGTATTCATTTAGCAAAACAAGCAAAGGCGTTAAAAGAAGCGGGATTAAAACGTGTAAATATTAGTTTAGATGCGATAGAGGATTATGTCTTCAAAAAAATTAATGGACGAAATGTAAGCACAAAACCTGTATTAAAAGGAATTGAAGAAGCGAAGAACGCAGGGTTAGAAGTAAAGGTAAATATGGTCGTAAAAAAAGGAATGAATGATAGTCAAATTCTTCATATGGCTCGTTACTTTAAAGAACAAGAAATTCAGCTCCGTTTTATAGAGTTTATGGATGTGGGCAGTACAAACGGCTGGAACTTTGAACAAGTTATTACGAAGGAACAATTAATAGAGAAGATTAATCGTGTATATCCGATTGAGCCTGTTAAACCTCGTTACTTTGGAGAGGTTGCGAAAATGTATCGATATGTAGGGAGCGATGCAGAAGTTGGATTTATTACTTCTGTTTCTGAGTCATTTTGTTCTTCTTGTACGAGAGCCCGTATTTCGGCAGACGGTAAGTTTTTTACATGTTTATTTGGAACAAAAGGAACGGATTTGCGAACGCTTCTTCGAGAAAATATTTCTGACGCCTCATTATTAAAAATTTTACAACATACATGGCGATATAGAACAGATCGATATTCAGATGAAAGAACAGTTGAAAGTACAAGTAAACGTCCAAAAGTTGAAATGTCTTACATTGGTGGATAGTGAAAGGCGGAGTTCTTATGCAAGAGCGTTATGCAAGACAAGTATTGTTTTCTAGAATTGGTGAAATGGGACAAAGAAAAATAAGAGAAAAGCATGTGCTCCTAATCGGTGCGGGTGCACTAGGAGCTGCAAATGCAGAAGCTCTTGTTAGAATGGGAATTGGGAAATTGACAATTGCTGACCGTGACTACGTCGAATGGAGTAATTTACAACGGCAACAGTTATATACAGAAGAAGATGCACAGCAGTGCAAACCGAAAGCAATTGCAGCGGCAGAGCATTTAAGAAAGATTAATTCTGAAGTGGAAATTGTACCAGTAGTATCGGATGTCACACTGCAAGAAATAAAAGAGTTAACAAAAGAAGTGGATCTCATATTAGATGCGACTGACAATTTTGATACGCGCCTACTTATAAATGACATTTCACAAAAAGAAAATATACCTTGGATATACGGTGGATGTATTGGAAGTTACGGTGTAACGTATACAATTCTTCCAGGGAAAACACCATGTTTTCGCTGCTTAATGGATCATCCTATGGGCAGTGCAACATGCGATACAGCAGGAATCATTCAACCAGCTGTACAAATGGTCGTTGCTCATCAAGTAACAGAGGCGATGAAAATATTGGTGGATGATTTCGAGGCGCTAAGAGGAACAATGTTATCATTTGATATTTGGAACAATCAATATCTCTCATTAAAAGTAAATAGACAGAAGAAAAATACATGTCCATCTTGTGGAAATACACGCACGTACCCAAGTTTAACATTTGAAGCACAGATGAAAATGGAAGTGCTATGCGGACGGAATACGGTTCAAATCCGTTCAGGGGTAAAACGTGTTCTTCATTTAGAGGAAGTTCAAAAACGATTACAAAAAAGTGTACTTGTCCAAAAAACGCCTTACTTACTATCATTTCTAATTGATGAATATCGTTTCGTTTTATTTACAGACGGTAGGGCATTTATTCATGGAACAAATGATGTGAAAATAGCAAAACGTTTATACGCAAAATATATAGGATGAACAGAAAGAGAGTTGTCCCTTATTAAAACGAGGTGAAAAAGAATGTTAGAAAAACGTATACCAATTCCAGTGGCAGAAGCAGTTGCACGTGTAATGGAATATGCTTACCAAGGTGAAATAGAAAAGGTTTCTTTTATAGAAAGCTACGGTAGAACACTTGGAGAAGATGTTATTGCAGATCATGATGTCCCGCATTTCAATCGTTCTCCATACGACGGATTTGCGATTCGAGCAGAAGACACAAAAGAAGCAAGTAGCAGTAATCCCATTCTGTTTGAAGTGATTGGTGAAATTGGAGCAGGTTTTGTTTTTACAGAAGATGTGAAAGCATTTCAAGCTGTCCGTATTATGACAGGTGCGGCAATTCCTGCGGGGTGTAATGCAGTAGTTATGTTAGAGCTAACGGAAGGATTTGAAGAAAACGAAAAGACTTATATGAAATTGAAACGCTCCTTTGTTGCTGGGGATAACATTTCTTTTAAAGGAGAAGATGTAAAACAAAATAGCATTCTGGTGAAAAAAGGGACTGTTATTAATCCTGGAGTTGCAGCACTTCTTGCTACGTTTGGTTATAGTACGGTATATGTTGTAAAACAGCCAGTCATTGGAATTGTAACGACAGGAAGTGAACTGCTCGAAGTACATGAACAATTAAAGCCAGGGAAGATTCGAAATAGTAACTCTTATATGATAGCTGCGCAAATTGAACGAGCGGGCGGAGTTGTACGGTATTATGGACAATTCGTTGACGATTTTGAGACGTGTTATAACACTGTAAAAAAAGCGATAAAAGAAGTTGATATATTAATTACAACTGGTGGCGTTTCAGTAGGAGACTATGATTATTTACCGGCTATTTATGAGAGATTACAAGCTAATGTACTTTTTAACAAAATAGCGATGCGACCAGGAAGTGTGACAACTGTAGCTGAGTTAGAGGGAAAACTATTATTTGGTCTATCTGGTAATCCTTCTGCTTGTTATGTCGGATGTGAATTGTATGTTCGACCTGTCATTGGAACATACTTGCATAGGAAAGATCCGCACATATATCGTGCAGAGGCAATTTTACAGAAAGACATTTCGAAAGCAAATCCGTTTACTCGTTTTGTAAGAGGGAGAGTAGAAATTGTAGATGGGCAATTGCAAGTTACACCAGTCGGTTTAGATAAATCTAGCGCAATTTCTTCAATTGCAGAAGCGAATGCATTTATCGTTCTGCCGGGAGGAACGAGAGGATTTGAAACAGGAATAACCGTTTCGGTACTGTTATTAGAATCGAACGTCGGAAGTGAGTGGCCGTGGGAAGAGCCGCTTCGATCATACAAGTAATAGAAAAAGAGATTGCTAACTTATATAAGGATCAGAGGTGCAAGATGACACATACGTATTATGAAGTAATTGATACACCTATTTCAATTGAAGAAGTTACAAACAAAGTAATTCGTCGTGAGTGTGGTGCGGTTACTACTTTTATTGGTACTGTTAGAGAATTTACGAAAGGTCGACGTACACTTTGTTTAGAGTATGTAGCTTATAAGACAATGGCGGAGAACCAGCTTGAGAGAATTGGCACTGAAGTAGGAGAGAAGTGGCCAGGGACATATGTCGCTATTACACATCGCATTGGTACATTACAAATTTCTGATCTTGCTGTTGTTGTCGCTGTTTCTACACCACACCGGAAAGCTGCATATGAGGCGAACGAATATATTATGGAGCGTATTAAACAAATTGTTCCAATTTGGAAGAAAGAGTTTTGGGAAGATGGTGAGTCATGGATAGGTGATCAGTTAGAGAAGGTAACATATGCAAATGGTGAGCCTGGAAAGGAGAGGAGTATATGATTGAAGTACTATTATTTGCACATTTACAAGAAGAAGTAAGTAAGCCGGCATTACACATAGATTGTGAAAATATTACAGTTGCGAAGCTGAAGGAAGTTCTGATTAAGGAATATAATGTAGCAATTTCAAACGAAATTATGGTCGCGATAAATGAAGAGTATGCAAATGAGGATGACATCATTCAAGTTGGCGATGTCGTAGCAATGATTCCGCCAGTAAGTGGTGGTTGATTCTTTTCAGCCTAATCATGTTAGGACGTGATTAGGCTGGAGAGAATGAATATAACTATGCATACATAGGAGGGAACAGGATGAAAAGTCCTAATTTTCAATTAAGTTTACAAACTTCTAATCTAGTTATCGGTTTTATGGTATGGGTCATTTTATCATCATTAATGCCTTATATTAAAGCGGATATTCCATTAACTGCGGGACAAATTTCTATAGTAACAGCAGTACCGGTTATTTTAGGTTCTGTTCTTCGCATTCCAATTGGTTATTGGACAAATCGTTTCGGAGCAAGAAAATTATTCTTTATTAGTTTTATTTTATTATTATTTCCTGTCTTTTATATTAGTGTTGCCAATTCTATGATGGATTTAATTATTGGTGGATTATTTGTCGGAATCGGTGGTGCTGTATTCTCTGTAGGGGTAACTTCTTTACCAAAATACTTTCCGAAAGAGAGTCACGGTTTTGTAAATGGTATTTACGGTGTAGGTAATGCCGGAACAGCCATTACTTCATTTTTAGCGCCTGTTATCGCAACTTCAGTTGGCTGGAGAGCGACAGTACAATGTTATTTGGTTTTACTTGCAGCATTTGCACTTATGAATTTTTTATTAGGCGATCGTAAAGAGAAAAAGGTGAATACACCATTAATGGAACAAATAAAAGGTGTATATAAAAATGAAAAACTTTGGTTTTTATGTATCTTTTACTTTTTAACATTCGGATCATTTGTCGCATTTACCGTATACTTACCAAACTTTTTAGTATCTCACTTCGGATTAGAGAAAGTAGATGCAGGTATGCGGACAGCTGGATTCATCGTACTCGCAACAATTATGCGCCCAATTGGTGGTTGGCTCGGTGATAAGTTTAATCCATTTAAAATATTAATCTTTGTATTTATCGGTTTAACACTTTCAGGTATTATTTTATCATTTATGCCTAGCATGAACGTGTATACATTTGGTTGCCTACTAGTCGCATTTTGTGCAGGTATAGGTAATGGTACAATCTTTAAACTCGTTCCAATGTATTTCTCAGAACAAGCTGGTATTGTAAATGGTCTCGTATCAGCTTTAGGTGGACTAGGAGGATTCTTCCCACCGCTAATTTTAACGTTACTATTCCAATTAACAGGTCATTATGCAATTGGATTTATGGCGTTATCAGAAGTCGCACTTGCTTGTTTAATCATTACAGTATGGATGTATAGCCAAGAGAAATTGTTAGTGATGTTAAAGAATCATTAATAAGGAAAAAGAACTGTCCCAAAGTATTTTGGGATGGTTCTTTTTGTAATAGGCTTCAACATGTTTTTATTGCTATCTCAACAAACGCTCGTTTTCTAAAAGAGTGTGTTTTTAAAATGAAAAACAGAAGGTTTATGGAATTTTATTTTAAAATATAGAAGTCAAAAGTTATTCAATTAAAGGGTAGATTAGTGAAGGAAATCTTAAATCTATTCTAAAGATCGAACTCATTTTTAGAATGCAAATATTTAATTGAATCGGGATGTTTAGATGAAAAAAATATAAGTCCACTCAAGATAAACAAGTATCAAGTATGTTAGGTGTTTTAAGCGACAAGTATGGAATTGATGTAAGTATTCTTCGCATAGTAACTGCAGTATCAGATTTTTCTAGGGCCAGATTTTTTGGTAAGGCTAATGGATATTGTGAAAAAGAATACTTAAAATAAAAAATACCGTTTAGGTTGATAAGATAAAATTATGAATTTGTATAAACAATCCATAATTTTCTTTATGAGTTATATTTGATATGTTAAAGAAAAGAGAGGGGAGGGAAATGAAATAAGAATTTTTGATGAGCATTTTCATATTATTGATTTCAGTTTTCTGATTATTAAGAACTGAGGGTGTTTTCCGATGAATAAAATGTGGTCCATATTTAGTAAAGAGTTTAATCCAACTATAATATATTTGGAATGAGGTTTTACATGTTTGTTTTTATTATATTAGACGTGATATTACCAATATTAATATTGATGCTAATTGGTGCAATCTTACAAAGAAAGTTTCAATTTAACTTAAAGCAGCTATCTACACTTATTACTTATTGCTTGATGCCAGCGGCTGTATTTGTGAATATATATGATATTCGTATAGAAACAGGTTTGTTGCTCCAGATAATATACTATTTAATGCTTTATAGTCTGAGTCTGATCATAGTAAGTCATTTCATTTCAAAAATATTAAAGTTAGAAAAAGGAGAAAGTGCAGCTCTAAAAAATAGCATTTCGTTAATGAATTCCGGTAATTATGGGTTACCAGTAAGTCAATTGATTTTCAGTCACAATCCAGTGGGGGTTTCCATTCAAATTTTTATTGTTATTTTCCAGAATCTTTTAACTTATTCATATGGGATATATAACTTACTATCAGCAACAAAAACAATCGGAGGTATTATTCAATCATTTCTAAGACTGCCTGTATTTCATGCACTCGTATTAGGGGTTTTCTTTCAATCTTTTACAATTCAAATACCTAATTCTATCTTTATTCCTCTTAATCAGCTTGCGAATGGTTTTGTTGCAATAGCACTCATATTGCTAGGGGCACAATTATCCAACATTAAGCTTAATTTTTTCCATCGAGTCATAACATGGGCTTTAATTGGAAGGTTACTGATGGGACCATTATTAGCACTTGCTATGATATATCTACTAAACATGGATGGTATTGTTGCACAATCATTATTTATTGCAAGTTCTTTTCCTACTTCAAGAAATACATCAACCATTGCTATGGAGTATCAAATAGAACCTGAATTACATGCACAAATCGTTTTATTTTCAACACTTTTCAGCATTATTACAGTAACTGTCGTTATTTATTTGTCATATATTTTGTTTTGAATGTACGTGCAAAAAACGAATAGATTTGAGGTGGTAAATGATGGACGGAAATCCCATCGATATGAGAAGAAAACAGTCTTAAATATATTGAGTGCCGTTTACAATTGTACTATGTCTGATAATCAAGTGGCTTAATTCAAAAAAAGGAAACTCATTAGGGGTTATTTCGTATGTAAATCTTTAAAGCATCTACATATAGATTTGCGAAAAAAGACACAATCTCGCTTATAATTGACGTTACATGAGCTTAGGTTGATAGTGATGGGGGAGCGTCAAGTAAGAATTTTATCTTTATTGATTCCATGTAGTTTTTCCGTATTATTGTAAATAAGGGGGATGATTCTAAGTTGAGTAAACAGAATATTAGCACAACGGTTTCGGGAGATATAATTGTTACCCATCTAGTTGGTAATATAAAAACAGATGATGTGTATGAATGGTTTAATGGTTTCGAGCAGGTTTGTCAGCAATTCATTTCCGAAGGGCGGAAATACAAATTGTTGGTGGATAGAAAAGGATACACGCCAAATCATTTTTCTGTTCAAAAAGTATGGAAAGAGAAGTTTTTCAATGAAACCATTTTGAATCACAGTAAGGCAATTGCATTTCTCCTTGAAGAGGGGGAGATAATGGATTATTTACAACAATCTAATACGAAAGAATCTGTGAGATTTTTTGATGAGTATGAATATGCGCTAATTTGGTTGAATGAATATCCAATATAAAACCTGTATTGAAGCAGTTGCTCTCAAGCAACTGTTTTTTATGTCCGTAATTGTTGCCGTTATTTTTCTTCACAGATTCTTATCCAATTGCTTGTCTGAGCCTAAAAAACGAAACTAAAGCAAAAAGAACAAACGCCTCTAAAAACGTTTGTTCAAAGTTAATTACTATTTTAGCTGAGTGATAGATTACAATTTGCGAGTATGAGAAAGTTTTTTTATAAGTTTAGGAAGTATAGATGTTAATTCTTGCTTCATGCGCTTCGTAAACGATGGGTCCTTACCTGAAGTTGAAATAGTGACAACATATTCATCATTTCGAATGACACCAGGTGTGTGAAAAGATGATGCTGTACTACCACTTACAACGTTAACCCACTGGAAATCATGAGCGGCCTGTTTGACCATCATATTTACAGCATGTTGATTTGTAGCTGCATAAATAAGATGAGCATCTTTAATATCATCATTACTAAAAGTTTTTTGCTTCCAAGTAATATAAGAAAGTTCCTTCATTTCCTCGCAAATTTCTGGGCTGACAACAGTGACGAAAGCACCTGTATTTTTTAATCCAGACGCTTTTCGATATGCAATTTTACCTCCACCAATGATAACGACCACTTTATTTTGTAGATTAAACATAAGAGGGTACATGTTATACATATATGCATTCCTCCATTCGTTCTAATAATGTTAACTTCATGTATGTATCAAACTGAAGACAGTTACAAGTCGTAACGTGATCATATTTTTTTGTATGCAATTTAATTTTTTGAAGTAATAATCCGGTAAAGAGAAGGTACGGCATGACATATACATGGGACGCAGTCGATGTTATAGCCTTGAGCTCAGCAGCAAAAGAGGGAGTTCCTTTCGTTAAAAAGGAACAGGATACTGGCATACCAAGTTTTCGTTCGACAGCTGCTCTGATTTGTTGTAATTCATGTATCGGTTGTGGATCACTACTGCCTCGTCCTACGAGTAAAATACTACTATTTTGCATTGACATAGCTTCACGTATTCTTTTCACTACAAGTTCCACCATATGTGGATGTGTACTAAAAGGAGGTACAACTGAAAATGTTATTTGTGGATATTTCTTTTGTAGTTGCTCTATTTCAAAAGGAATATCACGTTTATAGTGAGCTGCTGCAAATAATAAAACAGGTACAATCATTATTTCAGTTACTCCCTCTATTATCGTTTCTGTAACTGCATCCGAAATAGTAGGTGTCGTTAGTTCTAGAAAAGCTATTTTTTGAATTCTTTCGTTTCGCTCTTTCATAACAGATTGAATAAATTGAATGAATTGTTCATTACCTTCTTGTAGCCGGCTCCCATGTCCAACATATACAATTCCTTTCATTGTCTCACCATGTCTTTCTTCATAAGAGTTTCTTGTAATTGATGATCTACGTTATGAAACCCAACTTTATTTGCATAGTGTAAAGTTGGAACGTCGGTATACGAGAATGGGAGAGTAAGAATATTGATAAAGCCAAGGCGTTTTATTTCTGCTAGAAACGTATCAATAGAAGCACGACCTTCAAATACAATGCTATCCCATGAGAATTCAGAAAGAATACGTGAATGAATTTCATCGAAGCGATGATCAATTGTGTACTCATGAGTCATCATATAGGAACCAGCACCAATTTTTTCTTGAATAACAGCAATTCGGTTAATGTTTCGTCCTAAATAAATCGTTGAATTCGAAGAAAATTGCGCAGGTTTACTGAACAATCCATATTGCATGAGCTTTTCTTGAATAGAAAGGTTCATATAGTGAAGTTCTGCCTGTAAGGAACGAATATCTTTATGATATTTACTGCATGATTGCATTAAGATGTCTACACTGTCAGCGGAACAAAATACAAGACGATCAACGTTAAAAATCTTATTGATTTGTTCAGAGGTTAATGTGTATTCTTTCTTTTTGAAAGTTGGAATTTGATATATTTCTGCACCGGACTCTTGTAACATTTGCTTTATTGCGCTTTTTTTATTTGTTGCAGATGCAAATAAAACTTTCTTGCTGTGCAATGGCTTGCGTTCTTTCCAAGAGATTTGATTACGTAAGGAAACGACATCACCAACAATTGTCATAGAAGGATTAGAAATATTTTCGTTTTTGACAATAGAAACAATGGTAGACAGTGTCCCTGTGACAACGCGCTGTTTACCAGTTGTACCCCATTCAATGACTGCTACTGGCGTATCTTCTTTTTTTCCTGCTTGTAGTAAGTTTTCACAAATTGTAGGTAAGTTTTTTATACCCATGTAGTAGGCAATCGTGTCGCTATTGTAAGATGAATTATATTTTCCATGATCGCTTAAAGGACCTTTTGCATGTCCAGTTAATAAAGTGACACTATTACTGTAGTCACGGTGGGTGAGGGGAATACCTGCATAGATACTAGCGGCGATGCTAGATGTAATACCTGGTACAATTTCATATGGAATATTTGCTGATGCTAAAGTTTCTGCTTCTTCACCAACACGGCCAAAAATAGATGGATCTCCGCCTTTTAAGCGGACTACGATTTTTCCTTCTTTCGCAAATTGAAGGAGGTGTGAGTTAATCATTTCTTGACGCATAGTATGATTCTTTGGCATTTTTCCGCAATAAATAAGTTCACATGTTTCTTTTGTATAATTAAGAAAGGAAGGGTTTAATAAGCGGTCATATAAGACGATATCTGCACGATTTAAGCACTCTATCGCTTTTTTTGTAATAAGCCCTTCATCACCTGGTCCTGCACCAACTAAATATACATATCCGTTCATATTCGCACCTCGTCTATTTTTATTTAAAAGGAAGCCAGGGGAGGCTTCCTTTTGTAAATTACATGTATATATAAATATCTCCGTCAATAACTTCTACTTCATACGTTTGAATACAACCGTCATCAGGTTTTTGAACTTCACCTGTTAGTAGTGAAATTTTCCAATCATGTAGTGGACAAAAGACGAATTCTCCAGATACAATACCTTCCGCTAATGGCCCGTTTTTATGAGGACAACGATTTTCTACAGCTCGAATATCGCCATTTGAAAGGCGGAATAGGGCGAAAGACATACCTTTCATTTGCACCTCTTTACGGATTTGAATAGGAAGGTCTTCTGCACGCATAACTTTTATTTTTTCTTTCGTTTGTATCATATAGGTCACAGCTCCTTATTTCACAGTTTCTACTTCATACATCGCTTTTAATGATTTCGTTTCTAGTGCTTGTCCCCATGCTTCTTTATATGTGCCACGAGTTTTTTGGAAACGTTCATTTAACGTAGTAATCATATTTGCATCTTGCAGTATTTCTTTTATGTGATCGAAGCCTAAACGTTCTGTCCAGTAGGCAGTACGCTCTCCGTAAATACCAGTTTCACGATAATATTGCATGTAAGCTGTAGCGATGCGAAGGACATCATCTTCAGTAGGGACAATCATTACAAAATCAGCTTCACGTACTTCTGTACCACCATTTCCGCCAATATAAAGTTGATATCCATTTTCGACACAAACAACGCCAAAATCTTTCGTCAGTACTTCCGCACAGTTACGCGGACAACCAGTTACACCCATTTTCATTTTATGAGGTGTATCTACCATTTCTAATGATTGTTCAAGCAACATACCAAGTCCTAATGAATCTTTCGTACCGAAACGGCAAAAACGAGAGCCAACACATGATTTTACATTACGAAGAGATTTTGAATACGCATATCCAGAAGTCATATTTAAGTCAGCCCATACGTTAGGTAAATCTTGTTTCTTGACACCGTATAAGCCAATTCGGCTTGCACCGGTAATTTTCACAAGTGGAACATCATACTTCTTCGCAACTTCAGCAATTTTCATTAAATCATCTGCTGTTGTAACGCCTCCGTACATACGTGGAATAACAGAGAATGTACCATCGTGCTGGATGTTACCATTCATTCTTTCATTAACGAAACGGGACGATTTATCATCTTCATATTCTTCTGGAATCGCCATACGTAAATAGTAGTTTAAAGCAGGGCGGCATTTCGAACAGCCGTCTTCATGTGCAAAACCAAGAACATTTCGTACTTCTTTTGGAGATTTTAAGCCTTTCTCGTAAATGGCCGCTACGACTTCATCACGGGATAAAGGTGTACATCCACACATACCGGCAGATTGCGCTGAGGCATCAAAAGCATCTCCAAGTGTATGAGATAAAACTTGTTCCACAAGCGGACGACATTTACCACAAGACCCTGCGGCTTTCGTACAGCCTTTAACTTCTTCAAAAGTCGTTAACTCTTGTTCTAAAATGGCGTGAACGATTGTACCTTTCGTAACACCATTACATCCGCAAATCGTGTCATCAGCACTCATAGTAGCAACGTTAAGTTCACTTTCTTCACCAGCTTTGTGAAGAAGAGAAGCGGCTGTATATTCTTGTATATCTTCTTCTTTCTTTAACATGCTAAAGAGGCGTGTTCCGTCAGCTGTGTCACCATATAAAACGATACCGATGACTTTATTGTCACGAATTAATACTTTTTTATAGGAACGTTTACATTCATCAAAGATTGATATTGCTTTCGTTTGAGCATCTTCATAAATTTGACCAGCAGAGAATAAATCACAACCTGCAACTTTTAATTGCGTACCGACGATACTGCCCGAATATCCATCAGTTTGTAAATTTGTTATATGTTTTGCTAATATCGCACCTTGTTCATAAAGAGGAGCAACAAGTCCATATGCGATACCGTCATGCTCTGCACATTCTCCAACTGCATAAATGGACTCGTCATTTGTTAGCATATAGTCATTGACTACAATACCGCGATTTACAATTAAACCAGCATCTTTTGCTATTTGCGTATTTGGGCGTATTCCGACAGCCATTACGACTAAATCACAATCTACAACTTCACCATCTTCAAATTGAATGCCCTCAACATGGTCTGTACCAAGAATTTTTACAGTTTTCTTTTCCATTAGAAATTGTATGCCTTGCGCTTCCAAATCTTCGCGTAATAGAGAAGCTGCTTTCGTATCTAGTTGCTGCTCCATTAAGTTTGGCATTAAATGAACAACATGTACGTCCATCTCTAAGTCAATAAGACCTCTTGCAGCTTCTAAACCAAGTAACCCACCACCAATAACAACGGCCTTTTTCTTTTCTTTAGCGGTGTCTATCATAAATTGTGTATCTTCAATTGTTCGAAATCCTGTTACACCAGGAAGAGTAGAACCTTCAACAGGTAAAATAAAAGCACTAGAACCTGTTGCGATAATGAGTTTGTCATATGTAAGAGTACGATTTTTTTCTGTGATAATGATTTTTGCTTCTCGGTTAATACTTTGAACTCTTTCGTTTGTATATAAAGTTATTTCGTTTTCTTCATACCAACTGTATTCATTCATAATGATATCTTGCATATTTGTTTTGCCTTGTAAAACGTGAGAGAGCATAATGCGATTGTAGTTTGGATGCGGTTCATCTCCCAAAATAGTAATCTCATATGAATCACTATTATGTTTTAATATTTCTTCCATACAGCGTATTCCAGCCATACCATTTCCGATCATAACTAAACGTTTTTTCATTTTCGTTTCCCCTTTTTCTGTGAAATGTTGAACAAAGGATTATATTTCTATTATAGAAAATCCAAAAAAGGGGAGATGTGATATTTATCACATTTTTATAATGATTCACAAATTGTTAAAATTCGGATTTATTCGAGAGGGATGTGTATATTCTTTACCAAATGAAAAAACAGGACATAAGTATGTATACTCATGTCCTGCACTTGATTTATACTCTCGTAATTGCACGTGGAAATAAAATGTTATTTTCTAAATGAATATGCTCAAATAAATCAGACTCTAGTGCTTCAAGGCGTTGGTAAACAAGTCGATAAGTGCCGCAAGCTCCTTCTGGAGGAGTAAAGTCATTTGTAACTTTACGAAGCTCTTTAATAATGTTGC
This sequence comes from Bacillus sp. AF62, assembly GCF_050312695.1. Lineage (NCBI taxonomy): Bacteria > Bacillati > Bacillota > Bacilli > Caryophanales > Bacillaceae > Bacillus > Bacillus sp. AF62. The sequence goes on from NZ_JBNPJZ010000050.1 coordinate 43,052, forward strand.
CTGCGTGGTTATGTTCATTTTCCAACTTATCTACTACTTTACGTAAATTCACATAGTTTTCTTCATTTGGATTTTGTTCAAATTCTAAAATTAATGGAAAATCTTCTGTTTCTTCTTTAATTAAATGTTGTTCTAATTCCATCTTTAATTCGTGAAATAGCTTATGAATTTGAGCTAAGTGAGGCTGACTTGCTCCGTGGACGCGTAATACTTTCGTCACATACGGACTTAATTGTGGTAATTCTTCATTTAAATAGCGATGATGCTTATTTATAACATAATCAATCAATTCACGATAAGAAGCATTTTTCCAATCAATTTCAGATTCATTTAATCGTTTCGTATTATTATAAAGTGTATTTAATTCTGTAAGTACTTCTGTTGCTGATAAATTTCTTTCATGAATTGCATCAATAAGTGGTTTATTACCACCACAACAAAAGTCTATTCTATATGATTTAAAAAGATCGCTAGCTTTCGGAAATTGTGTAACGATCTCACCGACAATAGAAGTTTCAGTAAATGCATGTTTCATATGAACGCCTCCATAAAGTTTGAATGTAATAACTAAATTAAGAATAGCGATAAATTAACATCTATGTAGTGATTGAAATCACTTATTCTGTGTCGTTTTTGAGAATAATAAGAAGAATGTTATTAAAATAAGGGGGAAAGTAATAAGTGGTAATATTTTGCGTTAATAAAAAAGAAGCTTAGTAGAAGCTTCTTTTTTATTGCTATTTTTCACATGCAATTCCATCGCCATCACGATCAAGATGAGAGCTATAACCTGGTTGCCCTTTATGTAAAGGGGCTTTCCCAGCTGCTCTAACTGCAGCACAATTTTTGTAGTATGCACTACTAGTATTTTCTGAAGCGTGTTGTGTTTGAGTTTGCTATGCTTTTTGCTCTTCTTGTTGTTTACGAGCCTGTTCGTCAGCCTTACGTTTTTGTTCTTCTTGTTGTTTACGAGCTTGTTCCTCGGCTTGACGCTTCTCATCTTCTTGCTTTTGAGTTTTTTCGTCCGCCTCTTTCTTTTCTAGCTCTTTTTTCTGTTCACTATCTTTTTGTTCTTCATTGTTATATGCCACTTTTGTACTAGTTGCTGTCGTTTTTTCAGAAGAAGGAGCTGAAATACCTAATAGCGCAACAAAAATGACAAATAATACGGCTGTAATAATAAATTGTTTTTTCGCTACACCTGTTTTCTTAATTACAGATAAGATTGCTATAACAAGGAAGAATATAAATAGAATGAAACTTAAAGTAGAAAAAAACTCGACGACGGGGTGTTCCGATTTTGTTGTATCGGTCGTTATTAATATAATAGAAATCATAAAAAGAATAACGGTAGGACGTCCATATTGTTTTGCTTTTCCATTTTTCTTAAAGAATGAAATGATACATAAGATTAAAAGAATAAAAGCAATAGAAAATAAAGCTGCACCAATATTACTCAAAATCGCCATTTTCATACCTGTATTTGTAAGATTTTTCTTATTGATTATATAGGAACTTATTGGATATTACACGTTTTATATAAATTTAGAAAATTAATATTTTTACTAGACTTATAAACGATTATTTTATATATAGAGAAAAATAGATATATTTCCTATTACTTTTTGAAAGATATTTCATAAATTATAGTATATCGATTGAAAGGAGGAGATTTGAATGGAATTTCAATTGTTAGTAACTTGTATATTACAAGAAGGTAATGCTTACTTTTTAGTAACGAAGGTAGACGATGTTATTACGTTAAAAGTACCGATTACTGCGGGAGTAGCAGGTTTATTTTTAGCTTTAGGTGTACCAAGATGTTCTTAATTTAAATCTCTATAGTAGAAGGGGGAGGGACATGCCTTCCTTTTCTGCTATTACATAATATAATTATGTAAGCTTAAATATCATATTTGTGATAGCACGTTTGAAATGGACATGCATATACTATAATGTTTCATTGGCTGTTAGCGGTGAAAGGTAGTTTTAATAAGTGCATCCAGTGATGTTTTTAAGCTATGAAAATAAAAGAGGTGCTATTATATATGAAAAGAAAAACATTGGATATTCCAGTTACATTGCGAAGAGAGTGGTTTTTAATAGAGTTAGCTCATTTAACGAAAAAATATGGAATTGAAATTGCAACTAGCAAAATGGATGCTGCACCGTTTTTAAGAGATCAAGTTACAGAATCAAAGATAGGGAAAGGGTTACAATACGATAAATATGATGATGAATATATAATTGAAAATTAAAGGGTAACAACAAAATTAAATTAATTTATAACAAAATATAAAATAAAGCAGATTCTAAATATAGAATCTGCTTTATTATGAAATACTTGTAGTCAACTAACCTCTTTCTAGTGTTTTTCCTACATATTTCTCTTGCGTTATTCCAAAAGATTCACGAAGAATGCGAGCGTAATCTTTAGATTCTATTGGTCGTTTATTTTTAGTGCCTTTAAAGGTTTCTGTATAATTTTTATTTGTTAATGATATGTGACCATAAGTAGTTAATTTACAAGTGATAGCCCCTTTATTAAAAGGAGATTCTTTATGCTCTACAATCACTTTTTGAATGTTATTCACTTTTTTCTCATCTATTGGATCTACAGTGAAAGCATAGCCTATTTTCCATTCATTTGAAGGTTCAGATTGTAAGAAACTTGTAGATTCTCCGTTAGCTCCTTTTCTCATTTCTAAAATATGCGTACCTTTTCGAGTATTTCGCTTACGAATTCGATATTCTCCTGTTTGAGAGGAGATGACATCTCCGTTAAAAGGGACTGGATGTAAAGGGAGATGAGATGCAAAACCTGCATCCACAACATAATCTTTATCCTCATGACTTAATATGATAATGACATGACCATCATCGGGTTTCCATTTATTATCGTACAGATCATAAACAGTACCGGCTACTTTGTATACTTGAAACCCACAATCAATTAAAAAATAATACAATAAGGAGTTTAATTCATAACAAAGTCCACCTCGTTTTTGAATAAGTAACTTTTCTATTAAGTTATCTTTTGAGATATTTTTAATAGTGCCAGCCATAATATCAAGATTTTCATAGGGGAGAATCATTCCCATTTTTAAGAGAATTTCATCTAAATCATCAAATGTTATTTCTTTTGCAGGAATTTTTAAGCGTTTAAAAAACTCCTTTTGTAAATTGGTCATCATAAAGTATTCTCCTTTCTTTTTACAGAATTTTCTTCTGCTCACCGATAGGTTAGTACTTCTAAAAAGTTAATTCAAGTGCACGAAAATTATCATAATATATGTTTCTGGAAATATAACTGTCTATTCGGAAATTTCAGTTTAAATTTTAATCGTAGGAAAGTCTTATAATATAAGCTCCTTTAAAATTAGTTTGTATTTAATGAAAAGAAAGTACATATCTTTATTATATTTTTAAATAACTAACTAGTAATAAAATGTTTTTTTACTAAAATTTTTTCAAGATTTGTATGCTTTATATAAACAATAATGATTAAAAAAATATCTGGGTGTAGCGAAGTTAACAATTATTGAGAAACTTTTTTGTCGTATTCTATCAAAAGGAAGAGGTAGAAACAAAGAGAATAACGAGAGTTAAGGAAGAGGGTATACAACTAGTAACCTTCTAAAAATAGGGCTAACATCTTTTTAAAATAAAAGATTAGCTATTATTAAGGAAGGGAAAATATAAAATATTATAAAGAACACCTTCTTTCAAAAAAATAGGGGGAGTAATATGCGACTGATGAGAAGATGTGTGGCCTTACTAATTGTATTTTTTATCATGGCTCCAACGATTAGCACAAATGTACAGGCAGAAGTTGTAAAAGAGCTTGGAAAGGGGTTTCCTGATACAGAAGTATTCACACCTGGAGAATGGTTTTTAGGCCAAAAACCTACTAATTATGATGAGAATAAACCGCCAATTCTCTTTGTACAAGGAAGAAATGGTAATGCTGATAGTTGGTATGGAAAGACAGTATATCATGATATAAATGATATGTATGATTATGCTTTAAAAGCAGGCTATCAAACAGTGTTTATACAATTGTATGATGCTGCTGGGAAAGGTTCGGCTAGTCAGTGGGATAACGGAAAATTGTTAGCACAAAAACTTGAAGAAATATATAATCATTTCGGTAAAAAAGTTAATATTGTAGCACATAGTAAAGGTGGTATTGATACACAAGCTGCATTAGTTGAATATGGTGCGAATCGATTTGTTGGAAATGTTATTACACTTGCTACACCGCATCACGGCTCAAATTTAGCAGATTTATCATATAGTTGGTGGGCAGGGTGGCTTGCTTCTATATTAGGTCAAAAAGATGATGGTACGTATTCGTTACAAATAGGTGAAATGGCAAAGTTTCGTTCAACAATAGATAACAACCCAGCAGCTAAATTAAACCGTTACTATACGGCTACTGGGACTAGCTGGGGGCCAACATTTTCTGCATTATCTATGGGCGGGTTATATTTATCGTCGTACGGTTCAAATGATGGACTAGTAAATGAATGGAGTGCGAAGCTATCGTACGGTACACATTTATTTACAGATTCAAGATTTGATCATGACAATATAAGAAAAGGATCAGCTGTTTTTGCACGAATTGAACCATATTTACGTACGACAAATGTGGGGTTACCAGCTTTAGTAGCATCCAGCACTAGTTCAAATGAAAATCTAGAACAATTAAATACAACTTCAAATCAAAATATTTTAGGAGGCGAATTACCACAAAATCAGTGGATAGAGCAAAGTATTTCTGTTGATAAAAAGGCTGAAGGAATAGTTTCTGTACTAACTGCTTCTTCTGATGTAGAAGTACAAATGGTATCTCCAAAAGGAAAAATCTATGCAAACAAAGATAGCGCTATAACTACTGGTGAAGGCGAATCTTTCTTTAATGGGGCGACAATTAGAACATTCAAGTTTGATAAATTGGAAGTAGGCGAATGGAAAATCAAAATGATGGCGAAGCAGTCGAAAGATGCATATTTAGTTGTAAGCGATTACAAGAATGACGCGCCATTTGTTCTTCAAATGCCTACAAAGGTTAAAGTAAATAAACCTGAGTATAAACTGAAAAAATCACCAGTGGCACCTGAAATGAAAGGGGATCTTTCCATAACAGTAAGAGTCGTTAATAAAGAAGGTAAGTTAGTCTCTGAATTTAATGAATTACAAAATGTTAATACGAATACATTTACAGGTGCTTTGAAAGATATAAAACAACCGGGAGTATATAACGTTACGATGGATATAAAAGGGATGAATAAAGAAGGAAAACCATATAATCGTACGATTGTTAAGTCGGTTTATGTAGAGAAATAAGGAAGAATAAATAAGCATAATATAAAAGTGCAGAAATCTTGAGTTAGAAAGAATTCTGCACTTTTTTTGCGTGATGAGAGATAATAAAAGTCGAAGAAAACTGTTATTCAATAAAAAAAGATGCTGAAATAGTATCTGAATGTGAAGAAATAATATTAACTTAGTTTTGTAACTGTTAATTCAACTGAATTTATACCATTGTCACAAGTTACAATACTTTGACGATTAAAGCCACTATTATTTCTAAGTTGAAGAGTTGAATTAGCTGGCACTGTAACAATCGTTTCGCCAACGAGTTGAAGACATTCGTTATTTGATGAAGTATTCATTTGAATAGCGAAGTCACCTTGACTATTAGCAAGTGGATTGTTATTTAAAAATATAGTTATGACTGGGATATGTGGAAATACAGGATTTAAAGTAGTATTAATACTGGAAATGAACGAGACTCTATAATCACCAGCTTGTCTAAATTGTATAGTAGTAGGGTTTAGTAAGGAAACGCCTCCTGCTAAAGGTCCAACGTGATTAAATGGAAAAGGGTTGCCAAAAGGAACAGTTATAAATTCAGTTTGCCAAAAAGTTCCGTATGCAGGACAGCTTCGTTTATGTGAATGGTCACATGAACATTTTTTATTTGAACTGGAAGAAGATTTGCATGAGCATTTTTTATACGAGTTTGAAGAATGATAGTATGAACCCAATATATTACCTCCTATTCTTAATAAATGTAAAACACATAATAGTTTATGAAAATGAATCACAATTGGCGTGTATGCTTGTACTATAAAAGGAGATAGATTTGGAATATAAAGTGCTCAAATGATGAAATATAGTATTGGGGTATTACCTGTAACACTTTTTGAAGATGATAAGGTTCATAATTTGATAGAAAAATGAATGGGATTTCTAAATGGATTAAAGTAACGAGGAAACGTTTATACCGCTATTTTCCGAGCAGTAAGACCCCACCTCAAAATTCAGTGAAAGCAAAGAAGTTAGTTGGGGGATGAACAAAACCCCCACTCATTAAAGTTTCACTTTACTATATTAATTTCGTCTGACAAACAGCAATATTATCTTTTGCTGTATGGATGTTATCGTTTGGTGAAGTTAGGATATTTAATCGTATGTATATTAGATTATTTAGTTTATTTTTTTATTTTATTTGTGTAGCTGGGCAGGAAGAAGTCAGAAAATATAGAATAAATGTACATATGAAGCATCGTTTGTTTTTGGTGTGAATAGTAATTAAAGATACGCTAAAATATTTAAAATTGTAACGAAAGAGAGATTAAATAATAGAGGGAGCAACTTACATGGAAAATATATTAAAGGTATCTTCAAAATCAAGCCCAAATTCAGTCGCGGGTGCAATAGCGGGTGTACTAAGAACAAGTGGTAATGTGGAAATTCAAGCGATTGGGGCTGGAGCTATAAATCAAGCGATTAAAGCAATTGCGATTGCAAGAGGGTTCGTCGCTCCAAGTGGTATTGACTTAGCTTTTGTTCCAGCGTTTCAAGAGATCTCTATCAATAATGAAGAAAGAACAGCGATTAAATTAATTGTAGGCCCTAGGAAGAAAAGGTCTTAGTAGAAGAGAGTGTTACTATAAGGGGAAAAGACCAATAGACTTCCCATGTTAGATACGTTATTTTATGTAACCGATCCTTGGGTGTGGACATGGCATTATGCCGGACGCATGTCTGTTAAGTTCTCCTTAAACTTAGCGAGTGTTCTAGATACTTAAAAATGCCAAATCCTTTGTGATATAAGGGAGTTGGCATTTTTGATGTTTTAAAAATAAACACCCTTAAAACTGCTCATTCTTTTCCCAAGATTCTAATAGACCACCTGTAATAGGTGGTCTATTTTTATTTATTTACAATTAATATACTTTGAAAGGAATTGTTAATTTTCATTTAGCATAGTCTCTAATTTATCTAATTCAATAAGTAGAGGGTCGTCAAAGCTTTTTACGAGACCGGTATCAGTATAGGCTCTCACTGCGCCTTTAATTCGACGAGATTCTAATCCGTCATTAGTATAATCGTTACTTTGCAGATAATTAGCTAAACGATTTAATCGTTTTAGTAAATCTTCATAGAATGGATCTTCTTTTTCTTTTTGTTTATTTTTTGTAATTTCAATTACTATCTTGATTTGACTTAATAGTACATTTGCATTTTTAGACATATATATATTTTCCTCCTATTTACCTGGAATTTCTCTAACTTCTTTGATCCATTCTGATGGATATCCGAATGGTAATAATACTTGGTCTTCATCACCTTTAAATATTGTTCCAGACCTAGTTGTTTGTTTTTCAGCTCGTCCTATTTGTAATATTGTACCTTCCGGGGCTTGTATTACCGCTTCATATTGTCGAGTGTTTTTCCATTCAGGTAATAACGCTAAATCTATTTTTGCTTGAATTTTGTTCGGCGCAGGAACTGTAGTAACAAATGTTCCGTTTGGTTTAGCTTGTCCACCATATGCTCGGTAAAAATTGATATCTTCTGTTGTTTTTACTGTTCTATAATTACCATCTTTAAATGTTGCACCAAGAGTTCCAGGTAGGTTTTGTTTTTCAACCGCTATTACTTTATCTTCAATACGAGTGGAGTATTGTGTAGCATTTCTTAGCTTTTCAGCTTTTTTAACAGTATTAGCAGCTTCAACTGCATTTGCAGTCATTTTTACCCCTTTTCCAATTGGTGTAAGACCAGCTACAGCCATCCCTCCAGCGAAAATATAGGACTCCTCATTCAAGGAGATACCCCAGCGAAAAACTCTTTCTTTTTATAAAAGTAGTATGTTTGTAACTCAGTTATAACAAAGGAAGAGATACTAATGCTTCTATTAGAAGTTTTAGTTTTAGTAGCAGCTTTAAATAGTCCTTCTTCAGTTTTTACAAGTGATTTAAACGATTTGTACATGTAGAGTTATGCGAAACAGCGGACTATACAAAATTCAAACGCAGCTATGACAAATAAGTTAAGTTACTAGCTAAAATCTTACGTGACCGTGGGTTATCTGTAGAAAAAGGATTATGGACACATAGCGATGTAACTCATTACCTTGGCGGTACAGATTATGAAGATAATTGATTACTTAAGTCTTATGGCGTTTCAGAAGCTCAATTTAGAGCAGATGTACAACGAACATACAATAATTCCAGTGTTGATGTTTCTGTACCTGAAAAACCATCTTAACCAGCAGAAGTGCCAACAGCAGTAACGGATGGTATTGCATATATTGAAGGCTATAACGTTAACTTACGTAAAGGACCAGGTACAAGCTATTCTAAGATTCGTCAGTTAAACAAACCAGAATCTTATATTGTGTGGGCTGAAAAAGACGGGTGGTTAAATCTTGGTGGGGATCAGTGGATTAAGAACGATTCATCTTGTGTGAAGTTTAATAAGAAAAGTACAGTAGATTCATCTATTGTAGGAAAGCGTGTTGTTTCAAAAGTTAACAATCTACGTTTCTATGATGCTCCATCTTGGCAGGATAAAGATGTTGCTGGCTCTGTAGTTGCAGGATTAGGATTTACGATTGATGTGAAAGTAAGTGTAAATGGTTCGTCACAATATAAAGTACACAATAGCAAAGGCAAAACATACTATGTAACAGCTAATGAAGCTTATGTGTATGTGAGGTAAGGTGAAAAAAGGTTCTTTTAACTGAGAAACTTTTTTATTTATCTCCAACGCCATTCTATTTCATGTGAATCAAAGTAGACGGCAGGTATTCCAATTCCCTCTAATTGATTATTTTTAGTTACATACCAATTGTTTTCATCCAGTAGGATTGGATTTACATCATCTAAAGGCGGATTATTTTCATCAACCATTTTGTTAAGAAACTCTTTGAAATCAGAAATATTATTAGTGAAATTAATATTCCCATACATCCAAAAAACATCACCATTTGCATTTGAAATGTCACCTAAATGTATGTCTTTAAAGTATAGCTTCATAGCGAATATCCTCTCATTTCTTAATGTTAAAGTAGTTACTAGGAAATTCCCTTCTAATAAGGTATTCAGTATCCCTTTTAGTCCAATTTAAAGCGAGATTTTTCCAGTGATCTGTAGTTGCGGAATCTTGCTTTGTTAAACGCTCTATTTGCTTAGGGCTTAAATATGTACATGTGAATTGAGAATAACAGCCGACTCGATATAAATGAGTTGGCTGTTATTACTTTAACTAAGACAACAATTCCTCTACTCCGACACCATCTATTAACAAAGCTTTTAATGAAGGAGCTATTTTAATTGTTTCTTCAATATCTAAATCTCCAAAATCCACTGTATATAATCCGAATCCTTCTTTTCCATCTACATATAATAATGCTTTTCCGCCTTCATCATCACCAATTGCCAGTGAATTTGGTATATATTTTTGAATATCATGCGCTTCATTCATCTCTATGCAATCAGCAGGGCTCCAAATACGTATGTAAAGTTCATTTTGTACATTAATCTCTGCATTTGTACAATGTTGGATTACTTCTAAATAATCTAATGGTACATCTATTGATGAGAACTTTTGTAATTCTTGAATGGCTTCTTTCCTCGCTGGTGATTCCTGAGCTTCTAATGTGAAGGCCTCATATAAATTTTCTAGAATATTCATTAATAATCAATCCTTTCATAATTTACTTTTAATTTATCAAGCATTTTATATTGCTGTTCTAAAGTTTCTGAAATGTTTTCTTTAGAGAATCCTGCGCGTTCAAAATCAGATACAAGATTTTTTAATTCATCTTGTAAAGTAGAGCTCCATTTTCCATTGCCTGAACTTAAACGCTCATCACGTCTTAGATTCTGTGCATTAGAAATAATGGTGTGAGGTAATCCTTTTCCTGTCTCAATAGTCACTGTTGGTGCGAGCTTCGGGTCATATCCATACTTACCTAAATTTTCTTTTGCCCATTGTTGCTGTAAGCCATGATGTGATTGTAAATTATCGCCGTTTGGTCCTCGACCCTTAGGCTTAGGCATTGAATCACGATGTGTTTTATTAAATAATACATAATTTGGTTTTGCGCTGGTTACAGCTTTAGTAGCCTCAACGGCCTCAGTGGTCATTTTTACCCCTTTACCCACTTTAGCAAGTTTCCCGATTGGTGTAAGACCAGCTACGGCCATTCCACCTGCAAAAATTCTATCCCAGGTTGACAGTTTTTCTCCAGTAGAAGGGTCAACTCCATCCCACGCTCTTCTAATATCATACTCACCAGTTAATTCACCAGTAATATCTCGAGCTAGTTTACCGCCATCAAATTCTTTTTCTTCAGAAGAGGGTTTACCACACATTGCATCGTCTTCTATTGTAACATCGTGATTATCTGTGTTGCGGAATTTTTCGGCAATGCGTTTCAAATCTTCTTCTACTTGTACAATAGAATTGATAGATGAAAAAGCATTTGGTTTGGCATCATTGAACATTTGAACGAAATGTTGATTTGAAGCACCGATCCATTGAGAACACAAATAATCAATTTGATTACACAAATTATTATGTATGGATTCTAAGAACCTGTTTAAAATCTTTTTAATAAAATCGCTACACCTGCCAATAAGCAACTCTGTCTGCTATTTTCAAG
>NZ_JBNPJZ010000339.1:0-200 GCF_050312695.1 Bacillus sp. AF62
TCCGTATAAGGAAACGCGCCATACGCACCAATCGTCTGTGCATTTAAGGTAATAGCTCCCGTTTGCCCATTGATACTGGCAACACCACCCGCTGGCCCTGTAGGTCCTGCAGGCCCAGTCGGTCCAAACATTGTCGGCATTTCCATAACGCTTTCTAATTTTCCTTTTAGTAACATTTCCGTTTCAGAGGCACTTTTCAA